>JAYVXO010000277.1:0-9437 GCA_043785105.1 Fimbriiglobus sp. | reverse complement strand
AGGCGGCCATTCGGGACTCCCTTCCGTTGTGAGAAGGAGAGTAGAACAGAATCTAGCTCACAGAAAAAGATCATTTACTACCGGGCAGAGTATAGCACTGCAAAAATACCTTCCGTGCCAATCGCCGTTGTCAATTGTGGGTTACCGAGAAAATAGTTCACTCAAAAGCACCCTGTGTTTTGGCGGACTTCGGTTCATTCAAATTAGCCGTCTTGGTTTTGTGCCCTGACGGGGCACCGGAATGTAGCCACGGGTGGAGCGCTTCGCGCAACCCGTGGTCAGTGACACCCCATTGTCAATCGCCCTGAATGGGCGAAGGAATTCCTCTACCCCTTCAGGGCAGTCTAGTAGTGAAGTCTCCGGTTCCACGGGTTGCGCAAAGCGCTCCACCCGTGGCTACATGCCTTGACCCCTAACGGGGTCACCAATCCAGGCTCGTTTTCTTTCAATTCTGATTCGTCCGATTCGTGTGATTCGTGGTGAATATTCTGGGCGAGAAGCTTCCGACTACTTCAGCGCGTCGCGTAGCACTTGGGCGATGCGGTGGCCGGCGAGAACGCCGCGACGTTCGGCGACGGGCTTGGTGACTTGGGGGTAGTCGTCGGGGAGGACGACGGCGGAGAGTTCGCCGCTGCCGCCTTCGAGCTTGCCGTTGCGGTAGACGGTGGTTTTGGCCAGCTCCAGGCTTTCGACTTTCGCCCAGTTCTCGAAGCTGGTTTCGCTCAGTTCGGTGAGTTCGGGTTTGGCGAACTCTTTGCGGAGCCGCAGTTCAATCGCCTTGTTCCGCACGTCCCGGAAATCGTCGCTGCCGGTGATGAGGTCGTCCCAGAACCAGTGCAGGTTGATCGGCTTCGAGTCGGCTTTCACTTTGATGTAGAACCGCGTGCCGCCCCGGTCCCCTTGGGGGAACGTTTCGCTGAACAAACTGGTCGCGTGCAGCGGCATCTGGATGTCGCCGATGAGGTGGAACAGCCAGCAAAGCGGCACCGCTTTATCAACGTCTTCCGGCGCGTCGTGCAACTTCTTGACGTTCAACTCGAAGGCTTTGACGATGTTGACCTTGTCGTCCGGTGGCAACGCTTTGACGGTGTCCGGTTGGCCGTCCGGCTTGAACGGGTAGTTGATGTAATGCCACACGGGTTGGTCGTAATCCTTGTTGCCGCGAATGTCGTCCGCCCACCGTGCGGCCAGCATGAACAAGTAAAGATCGCGGTCGGCTTCCGGCAACTTCTCGACATCTTTTTTCCACAGCTTTTCGTACTGCGGGTGAGCTTTCAAAATCGCCACCGCCTTCGCCAACACCTCGGGTGAGTCTTCCTTCAAGACGGTGTAAGCAATGGCCCCCGTGACCATGTGCCCCGCCTTGTTCCAGGCCAACCCCGGCGCCGCCAGGGCAATCACAACCACGAGTGCGGAGAGAAAGCGGGGCATGGCAATTCCGTGGGATGAGCGGTGACGCTCCGGGCAGGTGTTGGGAATCTTACTTGTGGCAACCCCCACAACCAAGTCGCCGACGTAATAACCGACCCATTGCTTGCGGCACACCACCCAGGCGACTGACGTCGCCGGTTCGCCTGGAACGTCAAAATCTATACTTCAAACGTCAAGTTCGAGACGTTTGCAATCGTTTCCGGCTCGTTTCTGTTCTGCGAATGAGGCACCGATGGCACACTCTCCCGATCCCGCTTCACAACCGTCGCGGGGACGTTGGTTGGCTTTGGCGGCGGCGCTGTTGGGGTGGATGTTCGACGGCATGGAAATGGGCCTTTTTCCGCTCATCGGCCGGCCGGCCGTCACGGAGTTGTTGGGCGGACCCACGGCGAGCGAATCGGACGTGGCGTTGTGGTTTGGCGTAGTTACGGCGGCGTTTTTGATCGGTGCCGCAACCGGCGGCGTGCTGTTCGGCTGGCTAGGTGACAAAATCGGTCGCATCCGGGCGATGACGATCAGCGTGTTGACGTACTCCCTTTGTAGCGGGTTGAGTGCCGCAGCGGGCGACCCCATGCAACTGGCGTGTCTGCGGTTCCTCGGGGCGCTCGGGATGGGTGGGGAATGGGCGTTGGGCGTGGCGTTAGTCATGGAAGTGTGGCCGGACAAATCGCGGGCGTGGATGGCGGGGTGGATCGGCGCGTTCGGGAACATTGGTTACACGATTTGCGGTGGCATCGCCATTTTGCTGAACCGGATCGGCGCCGACTTACCACGCTATTTAACCGACATCGGCCTGCCCACCGATCTTGCAGCCACGTTGACGGCCAATCAAAATTGGCGATTGCTCATGCTCATCGGCACGGGACCGGCGGTACTGACGCTGTTCATCCGGATGTTTGTCCCCGAATCCGAAAAGTGGCAACGTCAACAGCAAGCAGGCGCCGCATCGTTTTGGTCCACGCGCGATCTCGTCGGGGTGCTTGTGGGTGCCATTGCAGCCTGTGGTGTGGTCGCGTTGTGGGCAGTCAAGGATATCTCACTCGGCTTCCGAATTGCTGGCTCGGTCGTCGGGTTGGTGTTCGTCACCGGCGGCTATCTGTACCCAGCATGGGGCTACCTCTCGCGCTCGTTACTGCCTGTCGTCGAACAACACCGAATGCTACGCCGAATGCTCCTGGCTGCCGGGTTGAGTGGCGTTCCGCTCCTCGGCACCTGGGCGGGGTTGATGTGGATGTACCAGTGGGTCGGCAAACTTCCCGGCGGCACCGATCCGGATGCGAGGGCGACGTTGCAGATCGTTTCCGCCACAGGAGCCGCAATCGGGTGCATGGTCGGCGCACTACTCGCCGAGCGGTTCGGGCGACGGCTGATCTACGCGATTCTCTGCGTGATGTCGTTGACCGCGATGGTGAGCTTCTACCGGCTGAACACCGAGTACAACACGGCGTTCATCGCGTCAGCGGGGTTACTCGGGATGATCTCGGCGTCGTTCTACGGGTGGCTGCCACTCTACCTGCCGGAGTTGTTCCGGACCTCGGTGCGTGCCACCGGCCAAGGGTTCGGCTTCAACTTTGGCCGCATCATCGCAGCAGCGGGGAACTTGCAAATGGCGAACTTGCTGGCGCAATTTGATAACGACTACAGCCGCGCCTGTGCCGTGGTCGCCGGGGTGTACTGCATCGGCCTCGTGCTCATCGCCATCGCCCCCGAGACACGCGGGAAACCACTGCCGGAGTAAGAATATCTCACGCAGAGACGCGGAGGCGCAGAGAAAAGATTAGTAAATTCTTCTCTCTGCGCCTCCGCGTGAGATACTCTTACTCTTAAACCCCGTTGGCGATCCGTTTGATTCCGTCTTTCATCAACGCGGCGCCAAAGTTGACCAATAACCCCAGCCGGAAATCGAGTAGCCGACAGTATGTCAGTACCTGCTTGGCATGAACCGGGTGCAGTTGCTCAACCGATTTCAATTCGACGACCACGCATTCTTCAACTATTAAATCGGCACGAAATCCCTCGTCAAAAGTCATATCCGCGTACCGAATCGCCACCGGGACTTGACGGCGTACTCGCAAACCGCGCATCGTCAGTTTTTTTTCAAGAACCGCCTCGTAGACCGTTTCAAGCAACCCAGGTCCGAGCGTCATGTGAATCTTGAAAGCGGCATCGACAATGACTCCGGAGATTTCATTGATGTGCATGGGGGTTTCATTTATCTCACGCAGAGACGCAAAGGCGCAGAGAGAAGAATTAAATACTTACTTGAGATGTTCTTCAATTCTCCCACCCAACGCAATATATTTTCACCCACAGACAAGCAGAACAATAAATTCTTCTCTCTGCGTCTCCGCGTCTCTGCGTGAGATATTTCTTGGTTTAGAACGGGTGTTGAACGCCGTACCAGATTTGCACCGGCGTGGCGGCGTTGATGGTCTTGCTGACATCCAGGCGGATCGTGGCGCGTTCGATGAAGCTGAAGAACGCCAAGTCTAATCGCAACCCCGCACCGACCGCATGCGCGACACCGCCAACGTTGCGCCGGTCGTTGTAAATCGCCCCGACATCGTAGAAGACTGCCAGCGATAAGTTTCGTCCACCGACCACGTCATCGGCGACGTTCCAGCGGACATTGCGAGCCAGCGGCAACCGCGCTTCGGCGTTGACGACCCAGAGGAAACTTCCCTGGCGCTGCGCGAGGTCAAAGCCCCGGAACAGCGTACTGCCGCCCAGCGCGAAGAACTGCCCGCGTTCCGGAAACGCGCCCTGCACCACCCCACGGGCCGCGAACTTGATGTCGGAGAAGTAGCCCAAGCCATCGGGCAGTTTCTGCGCCGTCGCTAGTTCCGCCCGCATCTGGTGGGTGCCGACCCGCTCGTCGAGCTTCGCGGTCCCGGCGGCGTAAGTCAAATCGACCCAGACGCCCCGCTCCGGATCCCAGTACGGCGTGTACAGATTCAACCGATAATGCACGCCGTTCAACCACGACCAATCCGGGCGTTGGGCACCCGGCGACGACTCCCGCGCGTTCGGCAAAAAGTTGTCCTGGTACGCGGTGAAGCCGTCCACGTAACTGAACGGCGGCAAGTACAAACTGCTGCCGTAGCGCAAGACGTACCGCGCATAAAGCACCGCCCGTTTCGCGGTTTCTTCGCCATCGTTGCCGCCGTAGGGGCCGCCGACACGCTGTTCGTAGTTGAACCCCACTTGGGTTCGCGGCGTGGGCCAGTGGTCGAGCAACCCATCGACACCCACCACCAAATCCCGGTAATCCGGGCGGAACGCGGCGTAGGCCCCGCCCGTGAACGTCTGCGTGCGATAAGCCCCGACTCGTGCCCCGAGCAAGGTCGCCCGCGTGAACCAGGGGTCGGAGTAGAACGCGCTGTAAATCCACGGCCCCGCGTTGATGTTCCAGCGGTCGTAATCGTTGGTTAAATCGGTGTCGTACAGGAACGAGTAGAACGGCACGATGCGGACGTTCGGGTGGCGATTCCACACGTTGTTCGCCGGGTTCGCGTCCAGCAAGATGCGATCCGGATCGACCATCACTTGCGTCGGTTCGGCGGGCAAGGTCAACCGTACCGTGGTCACGCCGTTGCGCTTCGGTTCGACTTCCACGTCGTACTGTTCGAGTCCCGCCAGTGCGCCCGGATTGCCAATCGGAATACGGATCGGGAAGCCATCACCGTCGGCGAATTGGAAGCCGAGCGTGGTCGGTTCGTCGTATTCGCGGTTTTGCGAAAGCTGCACTTCGACCCGCACCGAGTGCCCGTCCGCCAGCCGATTCCCCTGCATCTGCCGGGGTCCGCGACTGCGGATTTTCACGGAGTTGACGGCCCAATCGGTCAGCCCGCGATCGTAAACCCACCGATCGAAAAGTTGGTTCCACTGCTCCGCACTTTCCGGCCCGGCGTAGGCGATGAGTTCTTCTTTGAGTTGCTGCGCGGAGAGTACGCGGAACGAATACTTCTTCACCAGCATCCGGATGAAGTCGAGAAACGCTTCTTCACCCAGCCGCGATTCGATCATGCCGAAGACTTTCGACCCCCGATCATACGCCCCGCTAAACAGCCCGGCGAGGTGCCCGAAATCCGGCAACGGACCTGCGGCGGGAGGAGCATCGTCCCGGCGGATCGCACCATAGATGCCGGAGAACCGATAGTTGTCCCGGTTGATGTTCGGCAACCACTCGCCGCCCTTGGGCCAGTGCATGAACGGATTATTTTTGCCCCTCGTTCCGTCAATCAATCGGTGTGTGAAGTACGTTGCGGCGCCTTCGTCCATGAACGTTTCGGCGTAGCCGTTGGTGCCGACTTGGTTGTACCACCACTGGTGACACGTCTCATGCGAGACGAGATATTCGACATACCCGCTGGCTAGGTGCGGCATGTCGAAGACCCGCTCATCAATCATGATAAGCCCGGCACACTCGTTGCCGTTCCACCCGAAGTAGGACTCGACAATCGTGAAGTGGTCGTAAGGGAACGCGCCGAACCACTTGCTGTAAACCGGGATCGCCGCTTCGACGATCCGCAGGATTTCCTTGGCGTAAAAATCGTGCCGGTCGAGTGCCAAACAGCGAACCGCGACTTCCCGGCCGTCCGGAAGTTTCACGCTCGTTTTGTGTTGGTGAAACTTGGCCGAACAGACCATTGCAAAGTCGCGGCCGGTGAACGGCTTCGTGACGATGCGTTTCCACCCGTCGGGCGTGGCGGTCTCACTGGCGATGTCGGCGGAGCAAGCTAGGGTCTGGTTTTCGGGCAACTTGATGTTCGCGGTGTACACGCCCGCTTCGTTCCAAAACGGCTGGTGCCACGGGACGAACGGCATGTCGTGCCAGCCGCGATCGTCGCAGAACGCCAGCACCGGCAGCGCGTTCGTCAAAAACGTGATCCCGTCCCACTGGCCCCATCGCCCTTGAATGTTCGGCAGGCGGATCGACCCCGACACTTCGACCGCGACCGACTGCCCCGGCGCGACGACTTGCGGAAGTTCCACCACGAACGCCGTCTGGTTGTCCGCCCGCTTCTGGAACGAGACTTCGCCGTTGCCGCCGTCACACAGTCGCACCGAATCAATCTGCCCATGCCGCCCACGCCGGTCGATCCCATACGACGGCTGCATCCGCAGCAGTTCCAGCGTCTTCGACAGCAGCAGCGATTCGCCGTCCGGGATTTTGTAGAGCGGGTAAAAGTTGAAGACGAGTTGCCGCGTCGGGGTCTGAGTCGTGTTGGTCCAAGTCACCCGCTGTTTGAACTCAACGCGCTTCTGCTGAACGTCAATGACGATATCGAGGTCATATTTGGGCAAGTGATCCGGGCGCACCGGCAGCTCAGCCCGCGCCGAGTCGGCCAGAAGGCTGAACGCCAGAACCAAACCCATAGCCCAGCAGCGGGCAACCATTCACAAATACCACAATGACAAACCGGGTGCCTCAATCACAGGGACGTGAATAACGAGATGAGGGCGGGCCGTCTAGGGCAACCCGATGACACGGCAACCCGTCCGACCCAACCTATTCATTGACAATCACTTCCGACGCCGCACCGTGTAGCCCACACGCCCGGCACGCCGCACCCGCCTTCCCCTGCCACACCGAAACCGCCAAACACTTACGGCACCGCTTGCCCAACTGTGGACAGGCCGAGCACGCAACGCAACTTCGCCGCAAACGGCCCTTTCCCACAACCCTCACGAGTGCGGCCAAGCAGACCGGGCAGTTCCGAGGGTTCCGCCGCAACTTCGACGGCGACGATCTCCGGTTCTGCGGCACATGTCGCCCCACCTCGGGCGCACCATCAATGCCTACCCGCGTCTCGTTAGACACACTACAACCCTCGTCTTGTAAGTCTGATTCGAGACGCAATTGTTAGTGGCCCATTGCCGGACCAAGCCCACCTGTACTAACCCACATCAGTAAAGGCCACACCCAACCGTACACGGATTGCCGATACGCTCGATACCAGATCAGTCGCCAGACGCCGAAAAAGAACAGACCGATCCCGGCGAACATTGCGACGAGACTGACCAAATAGAACCAGATAGTAACGGCACTGCCGACCCAATCGACCTGCCATCCGGCCCGGTACAACTCCCGAAAAATCAGAGCTGGAGCGATCGAGATCGCAAGCAAGATCCACGGCGTGAGGACTGCCGCAATCATTCGCAGCACGTCTCGTCTATTCTGAAAACTAGGTCGTTGGTCCACGTCACACCTCGCATAACACTTCTAACCTTGTGTCGCTGTTGATGATCGCAACGTTTGAATTTTAAGTCAACCGAATTGCGGCTCGCACAAAAACTCGCACGATACCCACTCACGATCGGTTGCGGAGGCAGGGGAGCTTCTTCATCTCGGGGTACTTTTCGGGCAACTCGGCTTCGGCGATGATGAGGATGGGCAGCCCCTGTTTGACGGGGTATCGGACCGCACAGCCGTCACAGATGACTTGGTCCTTTTCCTGGTGAAGTGTCGTGGTGCGGCTGGGGTCAATGGGGCAACGAAGGGTGCGGAACAGGTCGTCGTGCATGGCATAATTCCGGATCGGAAGTTGAGGTTTGATTCTAGTTTCGGACGGACCTGCGACCCCTCCGGGGTCGTGGGGAATGGGTGCTGCGGACCTGGGGTGTCGCTGCGCTCAACCCCAGGCTAGAGCATTTTCAGTTTCCTTGTTGCGTCGGGCTAACAAAAAGCCCCCAGTATGATACCGAACAGGCTCTAACTAAACGCAACACGGAAATTGAAAATGCACTAATGGCTGCAATCACGTCGGGATAAAAACCAATCCGGAACACCCCGTCGGGATAAAAGCAACCCGAGGCATCCCGGTAGGGATGTCAGCGATTAGCCTGGGGTTGAGCGCAGCGACACCCCAGGTCTTAGGTTCCCGCCCGGATCAACGCATCCCGGAGGGATGCCAGCGATTAGAACACTTTCAGTTTCCTTGTTGCGTCCCGGTTAGCCCGACGCGCCAGGGAGGGGTCTGCCGGAACGAACTCCACGCCGTACCAACTTTGTTCAACATGACCGACCGAGGCGGGACCGTCCCGACCAGACCCCTCGCTGGAGCGTCGGGCCAACAAAAAACCGCCAGAATGAGATCGAAAATGCTCTAGCCTGGGGTCAAGCGCAGCGACACCCAGGTTTTGGGTTCCCACGTAATAACGAAGCATCTCGGTAGGGATGCCAGCGGTTCAGGTCGCCGCCCGCGCGATACCGTTGACACAAACTCTCGTCACAGGTGGTAGCAGTGTACGAAAAAAAACCCCGCGTGACTTTCGTCGCGCGGGGTTTCTATCTTTGTAGTTGTGTAGACAGCCAAACCGAGAGCAGGCGACATGATTTATCAGCGTGTAGCTGACAATCTTTAATCCTATAGAAAGGAGGTGATCCAACCGCAGGTTCCCCTACGGTTACCTTGTTACGACTTAGTCCCAATCAAGAGTATCCGCTTCGGCAACGGTAAAGTTGACTTCGGCGGCTCCTCTCTTTCGTGGCTTGACGGGCGGTGTGTACAAGGCTCAGGAACACATTCACCGCGGTGTTGCTGACCCGCGATTACTAGCGATTCCGACTTCACGTAGGCGAGTTGCAGCCTACGATCTGAACTGGGCCGTGTTTTTTGGGATTTGCTCCCCTTCGCAGGTTTGCTTCCCTTTGTTCACGGCATTGTAGCACGTGTGCAGCCCTGGACATAAAGGCCATGAGGACTTGACGTCATCCCCACCTTCCTCCGGTTTAACACCGGCAGTCCCACCAGAGTCCTATAAGTAGCAACTGATGGTAAGGGTTTCGCTCGTTATGGGACTTAACCCGACATCTCACGACACGAGCTGACGACAGCCATGCAGCACCTGTGTAAAGTTCCGGACTGGATACCGTTCGCCCCACGTTTCCGCGGGCTACTTCTTCACGCTTTCGCATATGTCAAGTCCAGGATAAGGTTCTTCGCGTAGCCTCGAATTAAGCCACATGCTCCACCGCTTGTGTGAGCCCCCGTCAATTCCTT
>JAYVXO010000276.1:0-9477 GCA_043785105.1 Fimbriiglobus sp. | reverse complement strand
TGACGAAGTTGAACGGCGTCGAAAGGTCGAGCTTCGCCTTCTTGTCGATCCAGCGTTGCGGCAACTCGAACGGGTAGCGGTTGCCTTGCTCCTTGCTACGGGTGTAGGCGCCTTCAATCGTCGTGTACGGCGGCACGTCCTTGCCGTCTTCCTTGAAGCCTTTCACGGTGCCATACGACAGCCGTAACGTGAACGTGGCATCCGGGTAGGTGTTCGTCCCGTCCATCGCGTAGCGGGCTTTGGCTAGCGCGCTGTAGGATTGGCGCTTCGGTTCGTCGATCTTCGTTTCAAACTCTTTGCGGAGTTCGCGGGCTTTCGGATCGACGAGTTTGGCGAGGTCGATCATCGGGTCCTGCGCGGCTTCCACGGCGGTCTTGCCGCCCTCGTACAGCTTCTTGCGGAACGCCACGTCCTTCACCTTCGTGCCGCTGACCAACTCGAAGGCGCGTTCGCGCGGGGACTTCCCGGCGAGGATCTTCTTGACCATGTCGTCGTTGGCGCCGTAGTGGTTGGCCATCATCGTCAGGCTGTCGGCGAGCTTCAAAATCTCGAAGTCGTCGTAGTGCGGTTCCTCGCTGAACAGGGCGAATTCGAGCGACGGCAGCTTCGCATCACCGAACTCGGGGAGCCGATCTTTCGCCGCCTTCGGCTTCTCGTCCGCGGCGCGGACCAGCGTGCGGGCGATGCCGAAGAAACTGGTGTTGAACGCCGAACCGTTGGCAAGCAGGCCCGCATCCTTCACCAACGTCGCGCGAACCTTCTCGGCGGCGGCGATCGTATCGAACGCCTTCCCTGCACTCTTCACATCCGAGTTTTCACTCGCACGAATGAACTTCTTGAGCCGTTCTTCATCCGCGATTTTTCGGTTCATTAACTTCGGGTCGAGCAGCCCTTGCAGCCCGCCGATGCGGGCTTTGCGGCTGTTTTGAATGCCGAACAGTTCCTCTTCACCCTTTTGCCGGTTCGCTTCGCTGCGTTCCACCCACGAGCCGATGAGGACTTCGAGCCGGTTCAACCGTTGCAACAAGTACGGGTAGCCGGTGTCGCGTTGATACTCAAGTTCGGCCATCGTGTTCTGGCGCGTGGTGCGGCCGGGGTGCCCGGAGACGAAGATGAGTTCGTCCGTCTTGGTACCCGCTTCGGACCACTTCAGGTAGTGTTCCGGTTGAACGGCTTTGTCGTTTTCGTAGACGCGGAAGAAGCAGATGTCGAGGTCGTACCGGGGGTACTCGAAATTGTCCGGGTCGCCGCCGAAGAACGCGATCGCCTTTTCCGGTGCGAACACGAGGCGAATGTCGGTGTACTTTTTGAAGAGGTACAGATGATATTGACCGCCCGCGAACAGCGTGACGACATCCGCGCGGATGTTCTTGGCGGGGTCGGCGTTGGCCTTCTCGATCTCGCCGATCTTGGCTTGCCGGGCTTTGAACGCCTCCGCTGGTGCCATCTCGGGCGTCGTGGCGCTGTTCACGTCGTCGGT
The DNA here is from genome assembly GCA_043785105.1 of Fimbriiglobus sp. Taxonomy (GTDB): domain Bacteria; phylum Planctomycetota; class Planctomycetia; order Gemmatales; family Gemmataceae; genus Fimbriiglobus. The sequence continues at coordinate 7,997 of JAYVXO010000276.1, read as the reverse complement.
CACAATCTTAATGCTTTGCAGCACGTTCAGTTCGAGCGCCTTGCACTTGATCTCCTCGGCGGCGGTCTTCGCGTGGAAGCCGTCGCGGAGGTAGTTTTTCTCCTGCGTCGAGAGCTTTTGCAGGTCGTCCGCCCCGACGTGGTGGTTGGTCATTACCAGCCCGTTGGCGGAGACGAAGCTGCCCGACCCGCCGCTGTTGAACCGCACGGACGACTTCTGAATGTGTTCCAGCCACTGCGGCGTGGGTTCAAAGTTGTAGCGCTCCTTGAGCTGCTTAAGCGGCGGGGCGTTGAAGAGCCACATGCCCTCGTCGCCGTAGGTTGGTGAATCGGTAGTCATGATGAGGAGCAACGCGGCCCCCACCGCCACAAGGCGGGTACGCCAAGTCATGGTCAACACTCCCAAAGTGAACGAGCGCCACAGCCCGTCCGTGGCCACCCGCGTGGTAAAAAGCAGTATAGGCAACCGCCCCCAGACTGCGAACGGTTTATGCCGCCGGTTCGCCGAGGGCGTGACATCCATACGGCATCGGGAGACTCAACAAACGCCGACACACGACCAGACATGATCCGCGAGGTGCCCAAACCTAATCCGGCAGCGTCACAACTTCCCCGCCCGCTCGTGTGGCAAGGGCAGGCATGATCGAGTCCGCATCGTAACGCAGAAACCGCACCGACCCATCCGCGAACGCGAAGTTCGCACCACCGAAATGCAGGGACCAGAAATGGTAGGCATCGCACATTTCGGTCGGCTTGCCGTCACGGAAGTTGTACGGTCCAACTGAGCAATTCGCAGTGTAAGGATCGGTTCCTGCAGAGCGCTCCCGGACACCCAGACTTGTGTCGCCGCCGGCGCCGGATGCATACCACCAGCCGTACCAAAAGTCGGGGGTGGGCGGGCGTTCGCCCGCCAGGAGTGTGTTGCTTGTGCCGTCAGTAATGTCCGCAAACCGCGTCCGCGAGCCGTTGTACAGCACGCCGTTGTTGGCTTTGTAATCCGTGCCGAGTACGCCCAGGTATCCGGTGACCGCAACGCGGTAACCTTGGTTCGTATTGTGGACTTCGCTTTGGCGGGAATCGGCGGGGCAGGAGTAGACTTTGATCGGAGTCATGATACCGAGGTGCGGCAGTCGGAACGGGCTGCCGGGTTGTTGCTCGTAAGCATCGACGCTGATCTGCCACAGTGGCTGTTGTTCGACATAGGGTAACAACCGCCCCAACCAGCCGAGCAACGGGAACGGTTCCCCTTTGACTTTGACCGACAAACCCTGGGGGAAAACGCCGGTTGCGGATTCGTGATTGTGGACCGCCAGGGCGATTTGTTTGAGGTTGTTCTGACAAGTCGCCCGAGCCGCAGCAGAACGAACCTTTTGAACGGCTGGTAACAACAAGCCAATCAAAATGGCGATGATGGCGATCACCACCAGCAGTTCAACGAGAGTAAATCCACGGCGGGACCGTTTCATGGCTTTTCCTCGGCATCGACTGCCGTTCCACGGACTAGTAATTCCCATTCCCGCAGTCCGGCGTCGTCCACATACAAGTGCAATTTCCCGCCGAACCGACCGGGTCCGAACGCGGTCACAGCACATTCGAGCGGGAAAGTTGCACCGGGCGATATGTCAATTGGGGCGTCTTGCTTCGGACCGAAGCGGCAGTTCGCCCCTCAACACGTACCAATCGACAGCACTCGAATTAGATGCCGTCCAGTGTTCGTGAACCAGAACGTGGCCGTCAGGTCCGCGCCGACAACCGCCCGGTCGAACTCGTATTTGGAGTCATCGACGACCAACGCCGGCGCGTGTGGTCTGGTGTGCCGGTACGTCACTGCGGCGATGACGAACGACCCCAGCGCGACCGCTAATGATCCGTACATCAACACGAGACGCGCCATAACCGCACCTTCAAGTTGTTTTGGTCCGCCGGTATCGCAACAGGGAGAACAGCAGGACACAGACGACACCGACGATCAACGCCCAAACGTAAACCGGCACGCCGCGGCTCCCCCACTCGATTCCTGGCGGCTCGGGCAGACCGTAAGCGGTGAGCCGAAAGTCGTCCGGTTTCAACGGCTGAGTCGAATACAAAGTGTTGATCTCGGTTTCGGTATCCTCGACCAGTTTGCCCTGGGTGTCGAAGGATTTTTCGGCATTCTGTAACGTCCGGCGAACGCCGTTGTTTTCCAACCGAAACTTGGCAACTGAAGTTTTTATGCTGTTGCCCTCCGGATACGTAGACCGAACGTGAGAGTCGATTCTCAGTTCGGCGGGTGTTTCGGTCATTTCGACGACTGTTGTTGCGCTGTCAACTGTCACAGTCCACTTGCCATCGGGCGACCGCTCGAATTTCTTTGGGTCAAACAGTTCAAGCATTTCGTGGCCCGGTTTGCTGGGATTGCCTGGCTCGAAACTGATGCCCAACTTAAACACGGTAACCCCGTCTTTTGAACAATTTTTATACGTTTGTATCGAGGAATCCGGCAGGCTCCCGTCGGAAATCGGGACGGGGGCCCATTCGGAGAGAAGCAGCTTTGATGTGACCTCTTTCCCGGTCAAATGAAAGCAGTACCGCTCGTTGATGCACACGAGTTCGCGGTGATATGGCACTTTTGCGGAGGTCTTGACGGTCGTCGATTCTTTCGAGGTGTTCTCACCGTGACGACGGATCACGAGCGAACGGTGTTTGGCGCTCGCCGGTTTAAGGCGGTTCGAAGTTATCGTTTCAGAACGGTATTCGTTCGACGTGCTCATAACGGCGGCGTACTTGTGGACGGAGTCCACGGTGGCATTCTGCGCGGACACGGTATCACAGTACACTGCGATTGTCAAGAATGTTAATACGGCAAAGTGTCGTTTCATGATGCTACCAAAGCGCCCCGGTCGTGCGACCGGGGCAGGAGCGGTTAATTCCTCAGCACGGAATCAACGAGCAGCCCGTGATGTACTCTTTCCCATCTGCACCGATCGCCGAGGACTCGACATGGCTACAAGCCACGGTGGGGGAACACGTTCCAGACGTGTTGCAGCTTTTGATCACGTTCCCAGTTTTTTGTATCAACAGCAGGCAATCGCCTTTAGGTGCCACGCCCGTCGCAGCGTGCGTCGGCGTGCTCACAGCGGCCACGATGAATGCCGCCAGCGCCATGCTGGCCAGCGCCCCCTCGACCATTTTTCTCACGTTACGATCCTCCTGGACGATGTTGCAAAACTCGACCACCTAGCCCAACGCCGGATGGCCACCCTCATCGGGAACCGCGCGACGCGACCCCGTTTTGGTCCGTCAGTTCCCCACGACCGTTCCGGCGAAACGGCCCGTGACTTTCCGCCGAATGTCGTGGCTGCAGTAAAACTCGAGTTGGTGTTGGAACAGACCAGGGCTGCCGCTGAACGTTGCCGTGACCGGGACGTCACATCGACCCCGCGCCGGTACAATTCGCGGAAGGTCGCGTGTCACGATGCACGAGCACGACGAAGTGCCGCCGATCAACTCCAACGGTTGGTCGGTGTGATTGACAACCGAAACGGAAAACTCGCGGGTCGTTCCGACCACGCCCTCGCCGAGTTCCACGATCGCCGGGTCGAGTGTCAGGGCCTCACCACGTAGGCGGGTAATCGTGCCCTCGATTCCAGTGCCCCAATAAATCATCGTCCCGCCGCCCGCAACAACCAATATTGCCGCTGCCCCGACGACCGCATGCAGCAAGTTCGGTTGCCCGTCACGCACGGGTTCGGGCATCGGACGGAATATCAATAACAAAGCGATTAAAGTCGCGTCGAGGACGAACGTCAGCCACGGGTGAACGACGACGCGACCAAAGCACCCGCAACTGGATAGTCCTTCTGAGATGAGAAACAGGCTCACGCCAGCCAATACCGTGAATAACACAACGCTGGCGAACCACGCCCGGCGGCGGTCTAGCCCCGAAAGCAACCAGACCCCGATGAACCCTTCGCACACCACACCGAATAGTTGTGCGTGGGGCGTGATCATCGTGAGCGGCTGGGCGACGCCGCCCACCGAAACGCCCCATATCTTAAGCACAACGGCAGCCACGAGAATCACACCGCACACTTTGGCCACAATTGTAATGATCAGATCGCGGGCCATTAAAAACCCCCAATGCGATGAAGCGGTGAAGCGATAACACTAACTGAGGTATCCGCATGTCGCAAGACTTACATCTGAAGCGATGAAGCGATGAAGCGATGAAGCCCACAATAACCGATGGGATATGCGTGTCAAGTAGACTTTTCAAAATTTCCCCGCATGCCCCAAACTCACCCGCCGCCGCCCATGAGGCAAGTCATAACAGGGACGAAGTCGGCGTGGGGGTTTTGCCGTGGCGAACGCGGATCAGACCGGGGACACTTTCCGGCACGCGGAGCCACCGCTTCGCCGGTGGTCGCAATTTTCCACTTGCAGCCAACCGTGTTGCGTTCGCGCAACGAAATTGGCACTTCCACAAAACCCGCACTAAGCTTGTTGAACAGCCGCCTTCCTGGGGGCTGTTTCATGGAGCGGACCGTCACCATGATTGGACGGGTATTTCTTGGTCGGTATGAAGTCCAACGGCTGCTCGGCGAAGGCGGAATGGGGCGAGTCTACCTCGCACGCCAGACCGATCTGGGCCGGCAAGTCGTTGTGAAAGTCATGCACGACCACATTGCGACCGACGCCAAATTCCGCGACCGTTTTCAGCGCGAAACGCTGCTGATGGCGCGGTTCCAACACGCCAACGCGGTCACCCTTTACGACGCCTCGTTGAACGACCCCGCCGGGCCGTGCATCGTGATGGAGTTCGTTAAGGGAATCAACCTCGAAACGTTGCACGCCAAAAGCGGCCGGATGACCGCGCCGCGAGTGGCCCGGATTGTCCGCCAGCTTTGCGAAGTCCTGCAATCCGCGCACGATGAAGGCATCATGCACCGGGATTTGAAGCCCGCGAATCTGATGATTCTCGACCCGGACTCGCCGAAAGAGCGCATTAAAGTGATGGACTTCGGGTTGGCGAAGCTCATCGACGACGGCCCGATTCGCAAGGTGACCGATACGAACGTGGATTTCGCCGTCGGCACGCCAGGGTACATTGCCCCGGAGCAAGTTCGTGGCGAAAGCATGGACCATCGCGGCGATTTGTACTCCGTTGGCGTGATGATGTACGAATTATTGAGCGGGCGTCTGCCGTTTATCGGCACGACTAGTATGGATGTGCTACTGGCCCACGCCACCGAAACACCACCGACGTTTGCGGAGATCGGCTTGGCCGGTTGGGTGTCGCAAGCGGTTGAAGATCTGATCTTCGACATCCTCGCCAAAGACCCCGACGACCGCCCACAATCGGCCCGCGAACTGGCCGAACGCTTCGATACCATCGTCTACGATGAACAACAGCAGGCCGAAGCCCGCCACGCTCCCCAGGAATTAGCCGAACCCCGGAGTGGCCGGTTGCAACGCCACCACGAATTGGTTCCGTTGGAACTCGAATCGTCGTCGATGCTGACGGCAGCCGCTCCCCTGTTGAACGGCACCGCCGCCCGGCATCACCCTCATGCCCGTGACCAAGCCGCGTTTCCGTTTCACATGGAAGCCTGGATGCCCGAGGGCATTGCGATCCGCAAATTGCGGGGCTTTGTCCACGATTGTGGCGGCGAAGTGCTGGAAAGTGTCCCCGGCTTGATCCGCGTTCGCCTCGGCAAGAACCGCACGCCGACCTCGTCCCTGTCGTGGCTCGGCTTCGGCAAAAAGTCTTCCGGCCCCATCGACGTTGAACTTCACCTCTTCCGCACCGACGCCAAGCAAGACAACAAACTGACCATCCACGTCCTCTTCCGCCCCACCCACGCCCCGCTCCTCGGCGACGAACTCTGGCGCACCCGCTGCACCCAAATTTTCTGCGAACTCCGCGCCTACCTCATGGGCGGCGGCGCGTGAGTTTGGGGTGCTTGGGAAGTTTCACCGGGCTTACCGTCACTTTCGATGCTGCAAATCAGGCTTTGCAATCTCGTCCGACGCCCGCCGAGCATCCGTCGAATCCGACACCGGCGAAACAAAAGCCAACGTGCTAGAAGCAACCATCGTCCAGAACCTCCCTGTTCAGGAAAAACGAGCTCCGATTATGCGACCCCGATCCGCCGCCCGCAACCCCAAGTTCGGCGCTGCGGTAGGCGCGCCAGGGCCGTTCCTTTATTCAAACTACACGCATCAAAAAGTCGAGTTACAACGACTTACGGTGATTTTGACCTCAAAATCGGCCCACAGAGTGAATAAAGGAATGGCCCTGCTGGCCCTAACGGTGGAAATCCTAGAAAAATCCTTGACAAAAAAAACCGGAGTCTTTAAGTTTCCACCTATGAAAAACCTGGTCCGGACATTAGGTTTTGTAGCCGTGACGATCGTTGCCTCAATACTGATCGTTGCAGCGGCCACAAAAGTTGTCGCATCCGGAGCGCCGCGAAACTTATTCGGAAACACCTTAAGCGGAGCTTGGCTACAAATTCTCGGCATCCCTTACGAACTCGCCCTGGGCGGCTGGTTGATCCTCGGCCAGCGGAAGCGGGCGCCGTTGCTCGTCGGGATCGTGACGTTCTTGGTCTTTTCCACAATCACAATCAGGGACGTGTTGGTCGGCACGGCCCGCTGCGGGTGTTTCGGTGATCTGCCAGCAACGCCGGGCATCGCTCTGGCTGTTGATGCGACCGCCCTCAGTCTGCTCTTCTTCGCATACGTCTCGCTCCGATAAAATCCTGACTTCCGCTTACGCACCCGCTACGACTTGCTGACTTTTGTCGCCACCCAGGCAGTAATTCTGCTCGCTTGGACTGGGTTCTCCTCCGGCATCCACGGTTCCAGCGAGGTGGCAATCGCCTCACTGCGTGGCGACGAAGTGGTCGTTCAACCAGGCCAGGTGAACTTCGGGACCGGCGGCGCTAGCGAACCGCTCCCTGGCAGCGTCACGGTGCATAACCTCTCGGCCGGTCCCGTCACCCTCCTCGGCGGCACGTCCGACTGCAGTTGTGTGACCACTGCCGACATGCCGGTCACGATCCCGTCTGGGGCATCCCGGTCCGTCGGTATCACCATCAAGTTGCCGCCCGAGGGTGGGGCGTTCCGCCGCGAGGCGTACTTTTGGACCGACCACCCTGTGAACAAGACACTCGTCGTCGAGTTGTCCGGCCGGGCGTACCGGCAGGCAGAGTGATTGTTGCATTGACCCTGATGAGGTGAAATGATGATGATGCCTGATCGTTTGCGATACGTCCTGGCTACGTTGTCCGTGTTCCTGCTGTCACTCGGATTTATGGGCCTGACGCCCAAGAAGTCGGAGGCTGGTGCAGGTGCTGCTGTGGGCGTTTGTGTGGCTGTTGTCGTTGGAGGTACGGTCGCTTACTGTATCTACGACGACATCGCGAAGTCAAACTGTAAAGTCGCGCCGGGCTGTGTGGCGCTTGCAACAGGCCCCTGTGTCGTAGCCGGTGGCGCATGTGGTGGTCCACCAGCACCCTGGCAAGGGGCTTGTGCGTGCGGCACCACCTGGTTTTGGTCGACGTGTTACTGTGGGTAATTCACTGACTTAAAACCGGCTCTCGCGTGGTCATCATTTCCTTGAGTCAACAGTCCAGTCGGGACCAAATAATGCGAACAGACCCGGTTCGATTCCTGCTCTCACTACTCGTCGCGGGCCTGGTGACCGCGACGAGTGCAAACGCCCAACAGGCGACCCCTGTTGACAAATCGGTTTTTCTTGGGCTTTACCGAGAGGCCGTTCCCAAGTTAGAAAAAGCCTTGTTTCGCAACAAAACGATCAAGGTCCAGTGCTTGACGCACATCTGGGATGCGACGAGCCCGGATCAGAAAACTTGGCGAATTGATGTTGATTACAAATCCAACCATGACCGATTTTGTGTTATACATTACGCGGCCAGGAGTGATACGTCTTTGAAGGTCTGGAACTTCAGGGTCATCAGCGACTTGAACTCGTCGGCGTGCTGGGTGGGTACT
>JAYVXO010000275.1:0-26955 GCA_043785105.1 Fimbriiglobus sp. | reverse complement strand
TCTCCGTGCCCTCTGTGGTGAATATTCTGTTTTACTCGCTCGCTGCCGCTTTGCCGCGTTTCTTTGGCGTGGGTGCGGGGGCTTCGGGTAAGGCATCGGGGTCGGCGCCGTCTTGATCGACGGGGATTGGGGCGTCGCTGGCGGCGGCGGCGTGTTTGGCGTGGACTTCGGCGATGATCTTGTCACGCAGTTCGGGGTTCTCGCGGAGGTAGTTTTTCGCGTTGTCTTTGCCTTGACCGAGGCGTTGCTCTTTGTAACTGAAGAACGCGCCGGCTTTGGTCACGATTTCATCTTCGACGGCAACTTTCAGCACGTCTTCTTCCAGGTCGATGCCGCGGTCGTGCATCAGGCTGAACTCGGCGGTGCGGAAGGGCGGCGCGATCTTGTTCTTCACGACCTTCACTTTAATTTCCGACCCGATCGGCTCATCGCCGTCTTTAATCACGGTCGATTTGCGCACTTCCAACCGCACACTCGCGTAGAACTTCAGCGCCAGCCCGCCGGTCGTGGTTTCCGGGTTGCCGTACACCACGCCGATCTTTTGGCGAATCTGGTTGATGAAGATCATGCACGTGCGGGTCTTGTTAATCGCCGGGTTCAGGATCCGCAACGCTTGGCTCATGAGGCGAGCTTGCATCCCCATTGAGGCATCGCCGATGTCGTTGTTCAGTTCGTTCTTCGGCACCAGCGCGGCCACGGAGTCGATAACGATAATGTCCACGGCGTTCGACTTGATGAGCATTTCCGCGATCCGCAACGCCTCTTCGCCGTAGCTCGGTTGGCTAACGAGAAGGGAATCGAGATCGACGCCGATCTTCTTCGCCCAGCTTGGATCGAGCGCGTGTTCCGCATCAATGAACGCCGCCACGCCGCCCATTTTTTGCACGTTCGCAATGCAGTGCAGCGCGATCGTCGTCTTGCCGCTCGATTCGTTGCCGTAAATCTCAATCACCCGAGCGCGGGGAATCCCCTTGCCACCGAGGGCCAAATCGAGGCTCAGCGCCCCGGTCGAAATCCCTTCCACGTTTTGGGCCGCGAACTCGCCGAGGTGCATAATCGCCCCTTCGCCGAATTCTTTCTGGATTTGGGACAACGCCGACTTGAGTTCCTTACTATCCCGACTGTTCTCAGCCATTTCCCGGCTCCTTCGTTCATTCTTGTTGGAGAATAATAGGTTGGTTGTTGTAGGGGAAGTTTACCCACCCAACCCCAGAGTCGAAAGGTCAGCAGCGAAACGTGCCCAAGTCAAGTCAAAAAGAAATTGCATTTCACCAGCATCGGCTATGGGTCTGGCAAATTATTCTGGCACTCAGTCCTCAACGGGTTTTCGGCCCTGAAAGGGACGTACTGTCAGCCCAGGGCCATGCCCTGGGGCCGGGCAACGATCACGTTTTCGGCGATGTCAGAACGGTTCAGATTCAACCGAATCAACCTCCCGTTCCGAGTTCCCAGGGCATGGCCCTGGGCTGACAGCACGTCCCTTTCAGGGCCGAAAACTAAGAGAAATCACTTGCCCGAAAGATTTGCCAGACCCATCGGCTATTGCTTTTGGCGGATTTCTAGCACCACGTCTTGCAGTTCGCCCTCGCCGGTCACTTCGATCACGATTTCGTTGCGGGGTTGCAGATGTGCGGTGAGGTCCACGGCGAGCGGTTCCAGTTGGGAACTGGTGCCAACGGGTTCGCCGTTCAACAGGACCGTTGCGGCACTCAGCACTTGGGGGCAGACGAGCCAGAGCGATTCGGTCGCGTCCAGGGTACGGGGTTTGCCGAAGCGACGGCGGTGTTGCGTGCGGCCATTGGGTAGCGATGTCACGTCCCAGAAGCCGCGCAGGCGAATTGTATGGATCGTTGACATCATGCTTTTTGCAGGCGGGTTTGCCAGTCGTCGATGAGCTTGCCGATGCCCTTGTAGTTGTAATCGAGGTTGGCGAGTTCATGGCCGAGGTCGAGGGCACGGGCCAGTTCGTTGTTCTCGGCGCTGCCGGTGGCGAGTTGGTACAGCACTTCCTTACGGGTCGGCTCGTCGTTGCCGCCGAGAACTTGTAGCGCTTCTTCAAAGTTGCGTTGGGCGAGTCGCCAGTTGTTCCGCTTCTTGAAACAGACGCCCAGATAGAGCGACGCCTGTGCTTTCAGTTTGTCGTCGCGGCGGGCTTGCTGGAGTTCAGTAATTGCGTCGTCGAGTTGGTCGCCCTTCATCAGCCGGATGCCGAGTTCGAGCCGTTGGTTGAGGTCGGCGGGGAACCGATCGGCACGGGTTCGCAGGATTTGCACTTCGCGGTTGAGGATTTCTTTTTGCAGTTTCGCTCGGGTTTTCTGCAGGTCGTCTTCCGTTGGCCCATCAAAATCGCCGTCATCTTCAACAGCTTTGGCCTTCAACGCTTTCAGCTTCGCGTCGGTCAATTCGAGGTTCGTCCGGAACGGGGCGAGTTCGAGTTCCATTAACTCCAGTTGTATCGTGAAGTGGTTCCCGGTCGGCCCCAGTCCCTGTTGCAACGCGGCGCGAGCGCGGTCGTCCTGGTGGTGCCGCTTGTACAGATGGGACAGTTGAACGTACAGCGTCGGCTCCGTCGGGTCGGCTTCGATGCGCTTCAAGAGTGGTGCCAAGTCGCGGCCAATTTTGTCCTGCTTGTCCAGCGCGGCGGCTTCCATTCGCGCCACGATCGGGGAGTCTTTCGTACCCGCAGCGGCTTCTTCGTACCCGCCCTTGGCGATCGTTTCACTCGCCGCGAGGTCTTTGGCTTTGTGCGACGCTTCCACGTCGTGCGGGTTGGCTTCTTTCACCATTTGCCACAGCCCGATGGCCTGTTGGAAGTCGCCCCGCTTTTCAAACAGCCGCGCCAGTGCCCGGTTCAGCGTGGAGTCTTGGGACCACTTTTGCCGCGCTTGGTCGAGCGTAAACACGGCCAGATCGAGCAACCCCAGCGCGTCGAAGGATTGCGCCATGTCCATCTGCGTGCCGAGATCCCAGGGGTTGCGATAAAAGACATCTTCGGCGTACTCCAGGACTTTCAGGTAGTCCCGTTTCGCCTTGGCGTTCTTGACCCGCGCCTTGTACCGGGGCGTGGTGAAAAACGCAAACCGGCTACCCCGCAGGTTGTTGCCGTACTTCTCTTTCTGAGCGCGCCGCAACGCTTGCCGGTAGAGAAAGTTGCCGGGGTCGATTTTGCAACAGAGCATCAACAACGAAATGCCGTAGTCGTAGTTCCCGGTGACGATCACTTGCCGCGCGCGGTCGAAGTTCTCCGCCGCAACACGGCGATTGTCGGCGTTCGGGGTCGGTACGGTGGGCGTACTCCGCGCAGCCATGATTGACATCCTTGAAAACAGAATGGGGGCGACGGACACCGGGCAGTTGGCCAAACTCAATCGGCCAAACCCAGTGGGCGAAACCCTGCTAACCATCTGTTGTATCACAAGGACGAACAAAACGAAACCAGATCACACCAACCGCCTAGCGTGAGGGGTCTGGCAAATCTTTCGGGCAAGTGTTTCGGACAGGTCTTGTAGGTCGTGGTCGAGGCTTTGCGAGGCCCGACACTCAACAATTTTTGACAGGATTCAACAGGATTCCAATCTGATCATTTCTTTCGTAAATCCTTTCCATCCTGTAAATCCTGTCAAAATGTCGGATCGACAGTTCCTATCACTTGGCAGATGCACTGTCGGGCCTCGCAAAGCCTCGACCGCGACCTACAAAACTGCAAACGTCAGGCTGCCGTAAAATTTGTCAGACCCTATCGTATGGATCCAACTCATGTCTCTTGGTCTCGTGATCGGATTTGACGAACGTCATCTGATAAACTGTACCCTGACACTCCGGCAACCGACTCCACCGAGACACCGACGCCGGGTTCGGCGCGATAAGCCACGCGCCACCCGGTCTGACACTCCGGCAACCGACTCCACCGAGACACCGACGGGGATGAACAATGGATTCGCAGAAGATCGCCTTGGTGACGGGTAGCGGCAAGCGGCGGGTCGGGTCGTTTGTCGCGGACGCTTTGGCTCAGCGGGGGTATGCGCTGGCGATCCACTACCGCAGTTCCGCCACGGAAGCGAACGAGGCGGTCGCACGGTACCGCGACCAGGGCGTCAACGCGGTCGCGTTGCAAGCCGACCTCACCGATGAGAAGGCCGTGCAAGCCTTGGTCGAACAAACTATCAGCCACTTCGGTCGGCTCGACGTGTTGGTGAATTGTGCGGCGGTGTGGAAGAGCAAGCGGCTTGAGGAAGTGACCGCCGACGACCTTCGCCATTACTTTGAAACCAACACGCTGGGTACGTTTCTTTGCTCGCAGCAAGCGGGTTTGGCGATGGTGAAACAGAAAGAGGGCGGCTGCATCGTCACCATTGGGGATTGGGCGACGCAACGGCCTTACCTCAACTACGCCGCCTACTTTCCGTCGAAAGGGGCGATCCCGACCGTGACTCGCGTGCTCGCCGTCGAGTTGGGGACACGCAACCCGGCCGTGCGCGTCAACTGCATCCTGCCCGGTCCCGTCATGCTGCCGCCCGATTTGCCGGAAGCGGAAAAACAGCAGGCCATTAACGCCACGCTTGTGAAGCGCGAAGGCCGCCCGGAGAACATCGCCCAGGCGGTGTTGTTCTTCGTGGACAACGACTACGTGACCGGCGTGTGCTTACCGATTGACGGGGGCCGAACGATCTTCGCGCCGGACTCTACCGAATCCTAGACTCGGCCCGTCCGCATTTCTTTTCGGATCGCGCTCATTTGGGGCAGCACCTGGAAGCCGTTGCGCCAATGCCACACCGCGCTGGGGCCGTTGTCGAGCATGAACGTGCTGACGAGGTGGTCGAACCCGAGTTGCCGTAGCGCCGGGATGGTCGCGGCCAGCAGCGCCGTGGCGATCCCTTGGCGGGCGAATCGGGGTGCCACAAACACCCATGTCAGGTGGGGCAAGCCGAGCCGCTTTTCAACGGCGTCGGGTGGTGGCGGCTCCCGCCAATTTGCCGCGAACGGTTCGGTCAACAACGCCTTCGGAACCAACGTCACGAACAACGCGCCGATCGGCGTTTTGTCTCGCTTCGACAGCGCTTGAAAGCACGCCGCTTCAATGATAGGTCCGTCTTTGCCACGCAACATGTGCCGAAACACGACGGTCGCCGAACACGTCGCCTGCTCTTGCGTCAACGACGCAAAGGGTTGCGTATTCTGCAACCCCGTCACGAACAGCGGTTCCAAGGTCGGCGCCTCCGCGACGGGTAGTGGCACGACTTCACAGTCCGAATCGGCATCCACGTTGGCCGTTGCCAAGTCCAACGAGCAGAGAAAATACTTCGGTCGCGGCGTCAGGACGGCTTTCTCGTCGAAGTATTCGTACTTGTACGCGGCGTTTCGTGGTAGCTGGTGAAACTCGTCAATGGTGAGCGGGAATTCGATTCGGCGAAAGTGTTCGTCCACATTGGCTCCTGGTTGTTGCGGTGCGATCTGGGTATTATCACATCGAACGCCATCCGGTGCGCGGGGCCGGAACACTTGAGTCAGGAGATTTGCCGATGTTCGGTTTAGGTTTGCAGGAAATTGCTGTGTTGGCGTTCTGCGCGCTAGTGCCGGTCAGCGTGGCCGTGATCGTGTTAGTGGTGGTGTTAGTATCAAGAAAGAATCGCAAACCCGACGACTACGATCGTGATTAGGGTCACACCGCGAGCGACTCGTGGCTTCCGCCGAACGTGACTTTCACGGCATACGCCCAGTGGAACATCGCCGCCGAGACGGGGACGCCGTACAGGACCGGGGCGGCAGTCGGCCACAGCGCGAGGATAGGGGTTAGGAACATTAACCCGATGCCGTACCAATAGAAGCGGCCCCAGTGGGTGGTGCCAATGACGAAGAACGCCAATCCGCTGATGGCTGACATGGCCGGGTAAATTTGCAGCGCACCCGCAGCCGTGCCGCTGTAGGGCATCATGGTGAGAGTGAGTGCAATGTGCGCGAAGACGTGGCCCAGGGCAACCATCACGGAGTGTTGCTCGGTTTCGGGCAGGCGGGTAAACTTCTTCGCCATCGTGAACTGCAAGGCCGCCGAGGACGCCGACCACGCGAACAGAAACGCACCCCACACCACGTAAATTGACAGTTCGGCCAGCACCGCCGCAAAGATGACACCTTGGGAAATGGCCATGATGACGCCGAACCAGATTTTGACCTGCCAGACGTAGCCCGGAAATTGCGGCGGCTTCTTACGGAGTTCGCGGGCAAACCATTCGACGACACTCGGCGGTCGCACCGAGACCGATTCCCCACGGGCGAAGCGTTCGAGATCACCAGCCATTGCCGCAGCGGACGGGTAGCGGTCCGCCGGGTTTTTCTCCAGGCACTTCAAGCAAATCGCTTCGAGATCGTGGTTCGTGGTCGGGTCGATCGACCGGGGCGGTGCCGGGGCATCGTGCGTGACGCGGTGCAAGACTTCCGGGATCGTCTTCCCGGTAAACGGCGACTGATCGGTCAGCAGGAAATACAGAATGCCGCCCAACCCGTACACATCCACCGCCGTCGTGAGGTGGCTTTCGCCACGCGCTTGCTCCGGGGCCATGTAGCCGGGCGTGCCAATGACCGTGCCGGATATCGTGAGGCCGTCGTTGGCATCCACCCGTTTGGCCAGGCCGAAGTCGGTGATGTGCGGTTCGCACTCGCTATCGAGTAGGATGTTGGACGGCTTCAGATCGCGGTGCAAGATGCCGAGTTGGTGGGCGTGATGCACCGCCCGCGCAATCTTCGCCATGATGCGGGCGAGCTTGGTTGGGTCGCTTCGACATTCACTGGCGTGGATTCCGAGTTCGCCGCCTTCGACCCACTTCATCGCAAAGTACGGCAGGCTATCGACCTCGCCGCTGCCGTAAATCGGCACGATGTTCGGGTGGTTCAACCCGGCCGCGGCTTCGGCTTCAAAGCGAAACCGAATCCGGGCACTATTCCCGGCGAACTGCCCGGACCGCAAGACCTTGATCGCTTCGATGCGCTTCAACGATTTGTTCACGGCCCGGTAGACCATGCCCATGCCGCCCTGCGCGATCTTCGCCACCCCTTCGTATGGCCCCCACTCGTCCGGCAGCGCATCCCACTCCGAGGGAACATACGTCGTAACTTCGACACCGCTCGGCAAGATCGTCGTTTGGTCGGTGTTCATGGACAAAACCTTGGCGTTAATCTGCTTGGCCAACCTTGGCTTCTACGACGGTGAACGGAAATTGTTCTGGGTCGGTGCGGTTCAATTTCAGCGTGCCGGTGATTTTGACGACCTGCCGGGTGGGTTCGGCGGTCAGTCCCGCAGCCAGTTCGACAATCAGCACCTGCGTCGGGCCGGGGGTTTCGCAGAACCAACAGCCGATCGGGTTTTCGGTGAACAGGAAGCTGGTCAATTCTTCCCCTCGCGCCGCGCCGGGCGTTATGAACCCCGTCACGCTGATCCGTTTACCGTCGAGATCGTCAATGTACTTCAAAAACGTCGGGCGCCCTTTCGCACCGAGTTCGGTTTCGCCGACCGCCACCCAAACCAGTGCGTTGACGCCATCAGGCTTCACCGTCGGCAAGCGGGTCGGGTCGATGGCACGCACCAAAGCGCGCGACGACTTGAACGAAATCGTACCACGGGTCGCCGGGTGCGCGTCCGCCTTTTCGGCGTCGTCCGCAGCGGCGCGATACAGTAGCCGCCGACTGCGCAGGTCCGGCGATTCGAGCGCAAATTCCGTGACGCAACCATCAAGCAGATTCGCCGCCGTGCGAACATCGCCGAAAGCGTTTGCTAACTCACCCAGTTGCCACAACAACCGGCCATCGTTGGGCAACCATAACGCGAGTTGTTGCACCAGGGCCACGGCGTTCGCCGGTAGTTTCTTCTTTTCGCTGGCCGCAATCGTGCCCGGTTCCGGTTTGCCGGTTTCCCCAACATAGTTCACGCCGAAGAGATTATCCAGCAACAATGCGGGCCGCTTGCCATCAGTTGCCCGCTCGCGCACCAATTTGAGATGCAAACTCTCGGCTTCCTTGAATGACGCCGGTGCCAGTCGGACCGCGTCTTCCAAGGCGAGTGCCGCTTGGGTCAAGTCACCCGAGAGTTGCCACGCGGTGCCAAGATTGGCGGCAAGGCGGAAGTGATCCGGATGCAATCGCGCCGCGACTCGAAGCCCGTTCACGGCTTTTTGCGGTTGCCCCAGTCGGATGAACAAGCCGCCGAGGTCCGCCGCTTCGTCCGCCGTCAACGCTCGGGACTTGCCCAGCGATTCCAGCTTCAAAACCGCGTCCGAATACCCATCGCGCATCGGGGGCACCGGCAGACTGTTGTTCGTCGTCGCACCCACGGCCCGCAGAATCCGATGGTCCGGCAGGAACCCACGCCACTGCGCGGGAAGTTCGCGGAACGTCTCCCCGGAATAATGCACCCCTGCCAGCACAGGAGTTGCGGACAGCACCAGTAGTAACATCAGCATCGACTTCATGTGTAACCAGTTGAAATAGTGTCTTGTCTCCCCCCGTGTACGGGGGGATTAAGGGGGGTCGTGGCTTCCTGCACGGGGTGACAGTCTCGACCCCACCCCAGCCCTCCCCGCAAACGGGGAGGGAGCAAAACTTCAACTCCTGTCTCCCCCGTGTACGGGGGGATTAAGGGGGGTGGCAGTCTCAACCCCACCCCGGCCCTCCCCGCAACCGGGGAGGGAGCGAAACTTCAACTCCTTAATCCCCCCGTCTGCGGGGGGATTAAGGGGGGTCGTGGCTCCCTGCACGGGGTGGTAGCCTCGACCCCACCCCAGCCCTCCCCGCAAACGGGGAGGGAGCAAAGCCGGTTTTCCTTCCCGCAGTGTACGGTGTTACCAAGGGGGCAGGCACACACATTTACTCTAGCAGGACACGTTCTAGCACAACCATAGTACCGTCGCTGTGGAGGAAATCGGCTTGGGATTCTTGGGGTTCGCGGAAAAGGAACTTCGTCGCGGCGTCGAATTGCACGATTTGCCCCGGTAGGAAACTTGCGGAGGTTTCCCGCAAGTACCCCAGCATCGCGTTGAACCAGCCGAAGACGGTGCCGCTCTCGTGGTAACCGTTGGTCTGATAGGCCAAGTCCGGCAAGCCGAGGTGGTGGGTGCCGTAGGTGCGAATCCACGGTCGATCCGGTGCCCCCACGTTGGTGCGCACGAAACCGGCGAACAGGTACAAAATCGGTAGGCTGCGAATGGTGGCGAAAGCGTCTTCACCGGGTTCGGGGATCAGGTCAAATGCAGGGCACGCAGTGCGGGCTTCTTCATTCAACACTGCTGTCGCGCCGAACTGCGCAAGAACGCCACTCATGGCAGTCAGCGCGAGGTAGCGTTCAAACGCATCCGTCTCCGGCCCTGCGTGGTACAGCAACACATGCGAAGCATGTGCTGCGGCATCCTCTTTCACTTCCGGAGGCATAAGGGCCGGGACAACGCAACTTGCGATCGGCCCGTAAGGCATGGGCGCATCAAACCCCGCCAACTTGATGACGTGGGCGCCCCACGAAATCAGCCCCACGACCGCAACTGCTGGCCCGCGATCCGAGACGAGTTCTTTCAACTCCGGGAAATCTATCACACTCATCAATTCAACAATCGCCTCCGCCATCTCCGGGTGGTACTCGCGTGTGTACGCCGTCAACGTAGCCGCATCAAGGGCCAACGGCTCCGGGTAAACAAGCTGCAAACTGAGCGGCGGCCCACTGGTTTTGGCCGCCGAAAACCGATCGAAGAAGGTCATGGGCGTTCCTGTTTAGACTTCATGTGCTGAATCAAGAAGTTTCACTGGCTGATTTTAGTTGAGCCAAGTATGCTGCCCATGTGGATTTCTACTCGTGAAATTCATAGCTCCCATTTCTCTAGTTTCAGGGTCCGTTCCATGTTTTCCTCTCCGGGTCGTCGTGAACGCGATGCGTTCACACTTATTGAATTGCTCGTGGTCATCGCGATCATTGCGATTCTCATCGGTCTCCTGCTACCTGCCGTCCAAAAAGTTCGTGAAGCCGCCGCCCGCGCGAAGTGCTCGAACAACTTGAAACAAATCGGGTTGGCCATGCACATGTACCAGGACAGCAACGGCAACCTCCCCACGGGCTGGGTCACCACGAAAACCGTTCAGCGCAACCCCGGTTGGGGTTGGGGCACGCTCATCCTGCCGTACATCGAACAGGGGAACATCTTCAACGCGCTGAACCCCGATCTCACGGGGAACATCGCAATGCCGGGGGCCAGCACCAACGCACTGTTTTCGAGCACGATCACCACTTACGTCTGCCCCTCGGACATCGGCCTCCCGGTCAACGGTTCGATGAACACCGGCACGAACAACGGGTACGGGAAAAGCAACTACGTCATCAACCGGGAAGTCGTCGGCCCGGACTTGAACAACCTACCCGCTCCGATGGCGATTCAGAGAATTCAAGACGGTTCGAGCAACACGATCATGGCCGGCGAACGGGAAAACCGTTGGACCACCGGCGCCGTGTGGCCCGGTCGTACCAACACGACCGCGAGTTTTGAGGGCCGCCCCGGCGCCCGGATGAACGGCAAAATGGGGAACGGCATCACGCCACAGGCCTTGCCCCGAGACCCGTTCAACGGCACCAACAATTGCGCGCGCCTGTCGTGGGGAAGTTTGCACACCGGCGGCGCGAACTTCGTGATGGGTGACGGCAGCGTGCGATTCATCCGGGAGAGCATTGAAGCCGACCCGAGCCAAGACTGGTGCGCCTACGAGGCAGCCAAGGGTAACTTCTTGTACCAAAACCTGACCCACCCCGCGGACGGCAACCCACTCCGTAACGATTTTTGACCCACGCGGAGGCTTCAGAATGCGAAACTTTACAAAGTCGGCGATGGTCATCGGGATTCTCGCCTTACTCGCCGGGGTGACGGGGTGCGGGGGGTCTGACCGGGGTGACGTGAGCGGCACGGTCACCCTGGACGGCACGCCGATCGACAACGGCACGATTGTGTTTGTCCCCGAAGGCGGCGGGGGTGTTGACGCGCACCCGAAAGCCGGGGCCAAGATTATCGACGGGAAATATCTGTTTGAACCGGGGTTCGGCCCGTACCCCGGCAAGTACAAGGTCGAAGTGACGTGGGACAAGAAGACGGGCAAGAAGGTCTCCACCGGGGACGCCGACACCCGCGACGAGACCAAGCAAATGCTCCCCGCGAAGTTCAACACCGCGACCACGCTGACAGCCGAGATCGCAAGCGGCAAAAGCACCAAGGACTTTCAGCTACTCTCCAAGTAACTGATACGAGCGGGTCGGGGCGAAGACCGTGTTCGCCCTGACCCGCTTTCACTTCGTCCCGGCCACATTAAATTCCAGCGCCGCCACCGGCACGTCAATCACCGTATCACTCGCATCCGGTTCGGGCTGCACGACGACTCGCGTCGATGGCTTGCGGAACCACTCGATGCTACTTCGTAACACGCGGGTCAAGTCGTCCCACAGCGAGTACGCCACGGGGGTGATGAGCAGTGTTAACAGCAGCGACAGCAGTTGCCCGCCCAGGATCACCTTGGCCATGCTCGCACGGGCGCCGGCGCCGGGGCCTTGGCCGGTGGCGATCGGGATCATCGCGGCCACGAGCATGATCGTCGTCATCAAGATCGGCCGCAAGCGGGCTTCGTTGGCTTGCAGAATCGCAGCGTTGCGCTCGATGCCTTTGGCGATCAACACGTTCGTGTAGTCCACCTGCAAGATGCCGTTCTTCTTCACGATGCCGAACAACATGAACAGGCCGATCATCGCATAAATGTCCAGCGGCGTTTGCAAGATCAGCAGCGACACCAGCGCGAACGGCAGCGTTAATGGCACGGCAGCCAGGATCGTAATCGGGTGAACCAGGCTCTCGAACTGCGCGGCGAGGATCATGTACATGAAGATGAACGCCAGGATAAACGCGACGAGGAAGTTCGAGTTGGAATCGGCCATCAGTTTCGCTTCGCCCAGAAACTCCGTGCCGTACTCCGGTGACATCTCCAGTGTTTTAACGAACGCCGCGACTTCCGGCAGTGCGTTACCGAGCGCCACGCCGGGCGCGAGATTGGCTGAGACAGAGACTTGGCGTTGGCGATTGAAGCGTTCGATCGCGGCGGGACCACGGGCGGGGACCAGCGTTGCCAAGTTGCGGACTTCCACGAGCTTGCCGCTTTGGCTAGGCACGGTCAACGCGGACACCGCCGTCGGGCGGTCCCGGAACAGTTGATCGGCGCGAAGCCACACGTCGTACTGCTCCGAACCCTCCTTGTACTTCGTGACGGGTTCGCCGCCGACCAGCACTTGTAACGATGATGCAATCCCTTGCACGGACACGCCGAGGTCCGCCGCCTTCTCGCGGTCGATGACGACTTGCAACTCCGGGTTACGGGACGCGGCACTGGTGTCCACGTCCGTGAAAAGGGGCCGCGTCTTCATCCACTTTTGCACCTTGGCCGCGTACTCGTCCAGCTTTTCGCTGTCCGGTCCGACGATGCTGAGTTCGAGTTGCACGTTTTTGAACGCGCTCGAACTGAACAGTTTCACTTCCTGCACCGTGGTGCGCAGATCGGGATAAACCTCCAGCAACTTGCGGGCGTCCGCCATCGCGTCGCGCTGGTGAAACTTGCGTTCCTTCAAGTCGGTCATGCGACAGTAGATTGTCACGCGGGTCACGTCGCCTTGGGCCTTGGCTTGCCGCCCGTTGGTTTCGCCGATGGTGGTGAAGATGTTCGTCACGCCGCGAACCGTTTTGAGTTTGGCTTCAATCTCAAGCAACGTCTTGCTGACTTCACCGAGCGTTGAACCTTCGGGCATGGTGATCGCAACTTCAAATTCGCTCTGGTCGTCCTTCGGTACGAAGTCGCTGCCGACGAGCATGAACAGCACCGGAGTCGAGGCGAGGACGAGCAGCGCGCCCAACAGCACCAAGCCGCGATGCCACCCCCAGCGACCGCCGAGAACCCAACGCAGCACGCCGACGTAGCGCCGCGCGATCCAGCCCCAGAACCCGCCCGCCGAGTGGCCGTGCGCTTGCTTAGGTTGCTTCAAAAAGCGGGCACACATCATCGGCGTGAGGGTGAAGCTCACGACCATCGAGAGCAGAATCGCAAACCCGACGACGAAGCCGAAGCTGTTGAAGAACCGCCCGATTTGCCCGGACATGAACGCGATCGGCGCGAAGATCACTGCCAACGAAAGCGTCGTGGCCAGCACCGCCAGGGCAATTTCACTGGTGGCGTTTTGGGCGGCGTCCCACGGCGTGCTGCCGTAGTCTTCCATGTGCCGGAACACGTTTTCCAGCACGACAACCGCGTCGTCGATGACAATGCCGACGGCCAAGATCAGCCCGAGGAGCGTCATGTTGTTGAGACTAAAGCCCATCGCGTTCATGAACGCAAACGTCCCGATGATCGAGATCGGCACAGCAAGGGCCGCAATGATCGTCGTGCGCCAATCGCGGATGAACAGCAGCAACACCGCGCTGACCAGGACCGCCGCGAGCATGAGGTGAAACTTCACCTCTTCGATGGAACCCTTGATGAACTTCGACTGGTCGCGGATGACCTCAACGCAAATGTCCGAGGGCAGCGTGGTGCGAATCGTGTCCAGTCGTTTGCGGACGGTTTCGGCCACGGTCACCGTGTTGGCACCCGATTGCTTTTGGATCACAAGACTCACGGCTTCATCGCCATCCAGTCGGCTCAGCCCACGCGGTTCTTCGACACCGTCTTCGATCGTGGCGACATCCCGAATCCGCAGCGGGTAGCCGTTGCGGTTAGTCATGATGATGTCCGCAAAGTCCGTCGGCTTCTTGACCCGGCCCAACGTCCGCAGCACTTCTTCCCGCTTGCCTTGATCGACGCGACCGCCTGGAAGTTCCAGGTTTTGCCGAATGAGCGCGGCGCGAACGTCTTCGATCGACAGTTCCCGCGCTCGCAATTTGTTCGGGTCTGCGGTGACGTTGATCGCCCGTGTTTGGCCACCCACCAACACGACCGCGCCGACCCCGGAGACCGCTTCGAGGTCTTCTTTGATGAGCTTTTTCGCAATCTCCGTGATCTCCCGCAACGACCGCCGCCCCGAAATGGCGACCGTGATGACGGGCGTGGCGTCCAGGTTGAACTTCTCGACTTTCGGCTGATCGGTCCCGACCGGGAGTTGCGAATAAAGGATCGACATTTTGTCGCGCAGCTCCTGCGCCGCGATGTCGCCGTTCTTCTCCAACTTGAACCCGACGACGATTTGCGACAACCCTTCGCGGGTCGTACTCCGCAGTTCGTCGATGCCGGACACCGTGTTAACGGCTTCTTCCACCGGCTTCGTGACCGCCGATTCCATCTCGTCCACGCTGGCGCCCTTAAGCGTCGTAGTCACGACGACAACCGGGATATCCACGTTCGGAAACAGTTCGACGCCGAGCCGCGAGTACGACGCAATGCCCAGCACCACCGGCCCCATCACGAGCATCGTCGTAAACACCGGCCGCCGAATGCAAATGTCCCAAATGCTCATATGTGATCTCGATGAATGTTTGTCGTAAGCATGCTGTTCATTGATTGATTTCGTGCCGAATCCACGGGTTCACGTTTTGTGCCCTGAAGGGGCACCGGACTGTAGCCACGGGTGGAGCGAAGCGGAACCCGTGGACAGTGACACCCCACTGTCAGTCGCCCTGAAGGGGCGAAGGAATCCCGCTGCCCCTCCAGGGCAGTTGCGTTGGGGGTATCCGGTTCCACGGGTTGCGCGAAGCGCTCCACCCGTGGCTACAGCCCTTGGCCCCTACCGGGGCCACCAATCCAAAACCATCTTCGTGTGCCGATTCATGTCCACTTATTTCCGCAATTGCACGGTGGAGCCATCGACCAGTTGCGTGAAACCACTCGTTGCCAGAACCGCGTTCGCCGGCAGATCGCCGGTCACTTCGATCCAGTCCTTGTCGCGGGTGCCGACTTGCACTTCGACCGCCTTAGCAACGTCGTCCTTAATAACGAAGACCTTGTTCACCCCGGCGAACGTGACCAGCGATTGGACGGGGATCGTCTTCACGTCGTCGTCCCGGCGCGTCAGTAAAAATGCCCTGGCAAAGCCACCGGCTTTGAGTTTGCTGTCTAAGTTCGGCACCGCGATTTCGACGTTGAACGTCCGGGTGGAGGGTTCGACCGTGGGGTTCACTCGCGCAACTTTGCCCACGAACACCCGGTTCGGGTACGCATCCACGCGGACTTCAACGGGCTGACCGATCTTCACTTCCGCGATGAATTGCTCGGGCACAGCGGTCTTCAGTTTCAACGCAAAATCAATCACCAACTTGAACGCATTGGTGACCGGGTTGCTGCGAATCATCTCGCCTTCGGACAGCATCCGCGCCGCGACGGAATAGCGGAGCGGCGCGAACCCCGGACCGACCGTCGCTGCCCAGGCGTCCCACCCGGCGGGCATCGGGGCGTAAACTTTCGCATCGTGCAAGTGCTGTTCAGCCGTCTCCAGTGACGCTTGTCGGAGCCGGGCCGCCGCGAGCGTGGCCAAGGCTTGGGTGACCGCATCTCGCTTGTTGGCGTCGGCGGATTTGAAGTCGAGATCGACCGCATCAAATTCCTTTTGCGATAGCGCGCCGCGTGCAACCAGCCCCTTCACGCGGTTCAACTCGGTCTGCGAATTGGCCAACACCACTTCGGTCTTGCGCACGAACGGCACGTCCTCGACCTTCAATTCACCCTGCGGGAACGCCGTTAGCCCGAGCCGGGCGAGTTCCGCTTCCAACCCGCGCCGCGCCGCTTCCACTTCGAGTTTCAAATCGGCGGGGTCGAGTTCCAGCAGAATCGCACCGGGAATCACCGTGTCGCCAATGTCCGCAAAAATACCGATCACGCGGCCATCCACCTTGGGCGAAATGACCACCTCTTCGTACCCCGCCAACGTCCCCACGACGGACACAGATCGTTGGATTGACCGCAGTTGCATCGGTGCCGTGGTGACGACAACGACTGTCGGTTCCTGGGACTTCGTGGTTTGCGTTTCTTCTTTGGAACCACAACCGATGATCGTCGTGAAGCCGACCAGTACCACCAGCGTGTGACAATGCCTTGTCATCATTTCCCCTCAAGTAGCTTGGCAGATTTTCGATTGTATCGTTTGCGTTCCCGGTCACTGAGAATGCCGTGAAACAGAATGTCGAGAACGTCGTGGGCTTGGTCCGCCGGGTTGACTTGCCGCCCGGTTAAGTAGTTCGTCATGATCGTGCCGTACAACAGGTCGCCGACCACGCCCATGAACCGCTCCGTGGGCATCTCGCGGAGGCACCCGCCCGCAATGAGTTCACCGACAAACACCGCGTGAATGTCACCGCAATCCTTTTCCGTTTTCATGGCGAAGTACCGCGGTTGATGGCGATCGCGGAACGTGGCGCGTTCTTGAATGAACAGTTCGACCATCTCCGGACGACGGGCGAAGAACGTGAAGTAGTTGTGAATCACCCGGCGCATTTTCACAAGCGGTTCGAGCGTCGGATCAGCGATGACGCTATCCACGTCGTGCGAAAGTTCGTCCAACCCCTGATCGACGGTGGCGAGAAAGAGTTTCTCTTTCGTCGGGAAGTAGCGGTAAACCGTGCCCTTCCCGACGCCCACGTGGTTGGCGATCACGTCCACGTTGGTCTCGGCGTAGCCGCACGCCGCAAACACCTTCGCGGCCACTGCCAGAATCTCCGCCTTCCGCCGGGCTTCCAGCGCGGGATCCTTCCGCCGCCCGAGTTTACTGAGAGCAGCCATCGTTCCCCTTCGATTTAATTAACGGACTGGTCCGTCAACTAATTCAATGGTAGGCTCGCTCGGTTCCGATGTCGAGAGCAAACCCAAAACACGCGGGCTTTGCTGCACTTCGGGCGGCCCCCAGTCCGGCCAGTCCCCGCCCCGCCGGGTATACTGTTACTTCCTCATCGTGAAAGGTTTTCGTTATGTCGCTGGACTGGTCGCCGTTGGTGGAGTTCGTTCACCGATACCAGACGTTTTTGTTGATGACGCACGTCCGCCCGGATGCCGACGGCCTGGGGTCGCAACTGGCCTTGGCCGATGCGCTGCGGGCGATGGGCAAAACGGTGCGGGTGGTGATCGCAAGCAATTTGCCGCCGCGCTATGCGTTTCTCGACCCGGATCGACGTGGGATTGAAGAATTTCGCCTGCCGGGTGATGGCTTCCGCAACGTGGATGCGGTCGTCGTGATGGACACCGGGACGTGGAACCAACTCGGCGACTTCGGCCCGTTTATGCAATCCTTGAATGTCCCGAAAGTCGTGATCGACCACCACCGGACCCAAGACGATTTGGGTGCGACCCGGTTCGTGGACATCACTGCCGAAGCCACCGGGCGGATGGCCTACGAGATCATCCGGGCACTGGGCGTGCCGATCAGCCCGAACGCGGCGCACAACCTGTTCATGGCACTGGCACTGGATACCGGGTGGTTTCGCCACCCGAACACGACGGCGGCGTCGTTTCAATTGGCCGAAGAACTCGTGCGCCTCGGTGCCAACCCGCCGCCGCTTTACGAGCAACTGTTTGAGTGCGCGACACTGGGGCGGTTCAAACTCGTCGGCGCGGCACTGCAACGAATGCAGCTTCGTGCAAGCGGTTTAATCGCGTACACCGAAGTTTACTTGACGGATTACGCCGCGATTGACGCGGTGCCGGGCGACACGGAAGACCTGATTAACTACCCGCGCAGCATTGAAGGCGTCGAGGTTGCGCTGATTTTCATCGAGCAAGACGACGGCGGCACGAAGATCAGCTTTCGCTCCCGGAGCCGGGTCGATGTGTCCAAGATCGCAGAGAAGTTCAACGGCGGCGGCCACCGGCTCGCGTCCGGGGCACGGGATGCACGGAACTTGGCCACGGTGCGCGAAGCTGTGTTGAAGGATGTTGAAGCGGCGTTGCAAACACTCGGAATCAGCGGTTAAATAGTGTCATCCTACCCCCGCGTGAAGCCGCGATGCGGTTTCACATCGTAAACTAGGTTCGCACTCGGTCCGCATTCTCGGAGTCTCTTCATCATGGCCGACATCGCCACTCGTTTTACGTTGCGGCAACTGCCGTTGCCCGCGAAGCTCGTGATTAGCACGTTCCTCATTTCAGTCGGGGTGGGGTATTTCTCCGCGTTGGTGCAACTGCACATGCAGCACTCCGGCCGCAACGGCGAAGCCCTGCCCACGCCGGACGACGTGATCGAGAAGTTTTCGGGCCTGCGGAAGTACGATAGCAAGGAGCAGACGAGTAAAATTGAGGCGTTGATTTCTGGCGAAAAAGCCGGCGCGTTCGATAAGAACAACATGACCCCCGCATTCTTCATCAAGTCGAGCGGGTATGACAAAGAGTGCAAAGAACGTGGCAAAGCGGTCGTCGATACGGAGCGGGACGCCGAACGGCTTGCGCTGATCGCGTGGTGCAACCTCGACGCATCGGCACGTAAAACCGCGTATGACACGGATAAATTCACGCTCCCCACTAAGCTTGCGGGTCAGCCAATCACGGAAGAGTTTTTCGATCAAGAATCGAAGACGGTTGCCATCAAGACGCTCTTCGACGCCCGGTGCGGCAGGTGCCACAACGCCGAGAAAAAACCCGTGATGGACGAGTACGTAAAAATCGAACCGTTTGCCACGGCACCCTCCCCGGAGGTGATCGACGGCAAGTGGGTGCGTAGCTCCAAGCAAACCACGGTCGAAGGGCTGACCCAATCCACGCACGCCCACTTGCTCAGCTTCGCCATGCTGTTCGCGCTCACCGGGCTAACCTTCGCGTTCACCAGTTACCCCGCGCTCGTTCGGGGCATCATCGGGCCGATCGTGCTGATCGCGCAACTGGCGGACATCTCCTGCTGGTGGCTCGCCCGCCTGGATACGGTCGGCCCAATGTTCGCGTTGTCGATCATCGGCACGGGGACCATCGTCGGCGCCGGCCTGTCCGCGCAAATCCTGTTGAGCCTGTTCAACATGTACGGCGAGAAGGGCAAAATGGTGTTGATCGTGTTGTTCTTCATTGCCGCCGGTGGCTTCGGCGTGCTGATCACCCAAGTGATTGAACCGACGCTGAAGGCAGAGAAGTTAAAATCAGGTTGATGCCTGCGTCGTGCAGGGTAGGTAAGGGCAATGAGTGGTACAGCACGGCCAAGCTGCAACTCAAAGACCAGTACGAAAGCAGCTTCAGGCGTTCCGGTTTCGTGACCCTCTGTTCGATGAGCAAAAACTCGTGACGAGTTGTCCCGAGATCCACGGAGAGACGATCAGAGTTGCGTTGGATTTCTCTGAGTCTCTGTGGTGAACATTCATATTTTGGCACCCCAGAGAATTTGCCAGCCCCCCATGTGACGGGTGACAGTGTCGGGGGAGAGTCACAGTTGGTGGTGGAATTTTGTCTATTGATCTTCGTTTTCTACCCCAACGGGGTTGTTCCTTTAGCCCAGGGTTGCGGACCGAAGGCCCGCTACCCTGGGAACCCGCACCCAACCCCCACTGACTTGCTGGGGAGGAATGCGTCCGAGGGCGGAAGCGTCCCAGGGTAACAGACCTCCGGTCCGCAACCCTGGGCTAAAGGAACAACCCCGTTGGGGTAGAAAACCAGTCTTCTGCAAAGTGAACAAATTTGCCACCAACTCTCGTGACGCCCACCCCGCTCTGTTAGCGGAAAAGAAAAGTGTTTGACAGCGACCGGGAATCGGCGCACACTTTCTGACAGGTTACCCGTGTCACCTGTGAGGAACGTTCGATGAAGTCCTTTCTCTTTTCGATGCTGTTCATCGGCGCGGGCGCGTCGATGGGAAGCGCGGCCGACTTCGAGAAGCCGGTCCGCTTGAAGGCCGGCGGTGCGGTCATTGCGGTCGAAGAACCGGGGTATGCAGCGCCGAGTTGGGCTGACATCAATGGCGATGGCAAACCCGTACTGCTCGTCGGGCAGTTCAACAAAGGCAAAATCCAGGTCTTCAAGCACCTCGGCGGGCAAACGTTCGCGGCCAGCAAGTGGCTGCAAGCGGGCGGCAAAGACGCGGAAATTCCGGGCGTGTGGTGATGCACCTCCTCGACTCCACAGTTAGTGGACATTGACGGCGACGGGCACCTCGACATTCTCTCCGGGTCTTACTCCCGGACATCGCAAGACATGGCCGGGCTGTTTCAGGTGCTGCGTGGAAAAGCGGACGGCACCTTTGAAAAAGCCGAAATCCTGAAGGGGACCGATGGCGAACCGCTCATCATCCCGACCAAGGACAAGAAGCAACTCGTTGAAAAAATCTGCACCCGCCCCTTTGCGATCGACTTCGACGGCGACGGCAAACTCGACCTCGTCGTGGGCAACTTCAGGGGAACGTTCTACTGGTTTAGGGGAGAAGGCAAGGGCAAATTCGAGCCGAAACCCACGCTCATCCTGGCCGACGGCGAACCCTTGAAACTTCCCGGAGCGCACAGCGATCCGTTCCTAATCGACTGGGACGGTGACGGCGACCTCGACTTGGTGAGCGGGTCAAGCGACGGCGGCGTGTACTGGGCCGAGAACATAGCGGGCAAAGGCAAAGTGCCCGAGTTCAAGGGGTTCAAGCCGCTCATTGCACCGGGCGAAAGGATCAATTTCGACAAGCCCATCCGAGAAGAAGACCTCACGCGGCCGTCCGGCTCATCCCGAATCTGGATCGCCGACGTCAACGGGGACGGCAAGCTCGATATCCTCGTAGGCGACTCGGTCGAACTCCGGTCCCCCGCCAAGGGTCTCACCGAAGAGGAGTACAAGAAGCAGAAGGAAGACTGGACCAAGGAATTCAACGAACTGAGGAAAAAGTTGACCGACCCGGACATCAAGGCCGAGGAACAGCAGAAGATTAACAAGCAATACAACGAACACTACGGGAAACGTAAAGAGTTCGTCATCGAACGGAGTACGGGTTACGTCTGGCTCTACCTGCAGAAGTGACTCCCACGCCGTAACAAAAAAGCCCACGGATCATGATCCGTGGGCTTTGCGCATCTTGCCCCAACCGTTTTCCGATCTCCGAAATCAATCGTCCGATCCCAGCGTCGGCAGTGCGGCGAGTTGTTCGACGATCTTTTCGTTCAGTTTGGTGCGGACGTTGGACGCGGCGACGCCGAGGGCGTTGGCGATGGAGCGTTCGTCGGACGAGCCGTGGCAAATGATACACACGCCATCAATACCCAAAAGCGGCGCGCCACCGGCGGAACTGTGGTGAAGCTTGCCGATCATTTGCTTCAGTGCTTGCCCGCCAAGTTCCCGTTCGACACTCAGCGCGCCAATCACTTCTTTGCCGACGAGGGCCATCATGAACTCGAACGCCCCTTCGGCTTGCTTCAAGATCACGTTGCCGACGAAGCCGTCGGTCACGATGACATCGCACGCGCCCCGGTGAATGTCGCGGCCTTCGACGTTGCCGATGAAGCGTTCGGCGAGCGGGCTGTTGCGGAAAAGCTCGTAGGTCTTGTTGACGAGTTCGTGGCCCTTGCCTTCTTCCTCGCCGACGTTCATCAGGCCGATCGTAGGCTTTTCAATCTTCAGGGCGATTTGCGCATAAACCGAACCCATCACGCCGTACTGCAACAGGTGCGACGCCTTCGGAAACACGTTGGCGCCGACATCCAGAATGACGGTCCGACCCTTGGCCGTCGGCATCAGGGCCGCGATGCCGGGGCGCTGCACGCCCTTCAAAAACCGCTTGGTGAACAGCCCACCGGCAACAATCGCGCCGGTGTTTCCCGCGCTGACGAGGCCATCGACCTGCTTCATCACGAGCAGTTTCCAGGCGCGGGCGATCGAGTTGTCGGGCTTCTTGCGGAAGGCTTCGACCGGCTTTTCCTTCATCCCGACGACATCGGGCGAATGTACGACTTCGAGCCGTTCCTTGGAAAAACCCGAGGGGAAATCCGGAATCGCCGAGAGGATGGGGTCGATTTGCGATTGGTCCCCGATCAGCACGACGGTGAGGTCGGGCGTGGCGGCCAGCGCGCGAATGGCCCCGGCCACATTGGGCTGGGGTCCGAAGTCGCCGCCCATCGCGTCCAGAGCAATCCGCATCGGATTACGCCCCTTGTGCCGTCTTCTCGACCATGACAACCGCTTCCCGACCGCGGTAAATCCCGCAGTTCGAGCAAACGCGGTGCGGCATCACAGGTTCATTGCAATTCGGACAATATTGCACGCCAAGGCCCTGCCCCAGGTTGTGGTGACTGCGGCGGTGGCCTTTTTTGGCCTTGGAGGTGCGTCGTTTTGGGACTGCCATCGTTCAACTCAGGTTAAAACAACCACGTGGATGCAAACGGTCATGATAAGACACCCCGTCGCCCTGTCAAGCGACGCCCGACTTGAGGCTAGCGAGTGTCACTGAATTTACTGGGCCACGGAAAAGCAATTTTCACCACAGAGACACAGCGGCACAGAGCCATCCAAAACCAATAGGAGTTACGCAGTCATGCCGAAATCCAAAACCGATCACGAAAACACGAAAGTACGAAAACACGAAAAAATCCATAAGCATCGGGGGTTCATTTCGTGCTTTCGTACTTTCGTGTTTTCGTGATCCTCTGCGTTTTTGGATTGGAATCGGAAATCCTACGGCAAACACTGTTGCTCTGCGTAAGTCCAATTAGTCTTGGATTGCTCTACGCTCTCTGCGACTCTGCGGTGAACATTCTTCAAGAGAAGACAAAAATGAGTTTGACCGCTTCCCGAAACGCCTAAAATTACGCCTCTGTCCCCGTCCGCTGTTCTTGTATCGAACTTGCCACCATGCCGATTGACATCACCGCGATTCCGCAACTGGCGCGCAACCTGAACCGCGTGGTGGAGATTGCGGGGATTTTGGCGAAGTACGGGCTGGCGGATTGGCTGGACCGGCTGGACACCCGGTTCTTGCGGCGATGGACGAAACACACGGCATTGCAAACCCTCGCGGAGATGAGCCACGAACAACGGGTCCGGCTGGCGTTCACCGAGTTGGGGACGACGTTCATCAAGCTCGGCCAGATGCTCAGCACCCGCCGTGACCTCATCGGACCGGCGCTCGCCAACGAGTTGGCGCATCTGCAATCCGACGTGCCCGGCGACCCGTTCGAGCAGACCAAAAAGACGATCGAGAGCGAGTTGAAGAAGCCCCTCGGAGAACTC
Source organism: Fimbriiglobus sp. (assembly GCA_043785105.1). Taxonomy (GTDB): domain Bacteria; phylum Planctomycetota; class Planctomycetia; order Gemmatales; family Gemmataceae; genus Fimbriiglobus. Next base: position 3,816 of record JAYVXO010000275.1, on the reverse strand, counting down.
TTCGCCAAATTTGATGAAGTACCGCTTGCGTCCGCTTCGATCGGCCAAGTCCACCGAGCATGGTTGCCGGACGGTCGGGAAGTGGTCGTCAAAGTGCAACACCCGGACATCACATCGCGGGTCGAAAATGACCTGTCGATTCTCGCCGAGTTAGCGGGGTTGGCGGACGAGTACCTTGCGGACGTGCGCGCCTACCGTCCGGTTCAAGTGGTAGCAGAGTTTCAAAAGGTACTGCGGCGGGAACTCGATTTTCGCCGGGAATTACGGCACTTGCAGATCTTCAACAAGAACTTTGCGCAGGATAGCACGGTGCGATTTCCGGTCCCGCTGCCGGAGTTGTCGTCCGAAAAAGTGCTGACGATGACGTACCTCAAAGGGCTACCGCTCGGCAAATTGGGGTTTGCGATTTCCACTGGTTTTGATGCGGACGAACTGGCCCGCCGGGGTGCGCGGGCGTTCCTGGACATGATCTTCCGCGACGGGTTTTATCACGCCGACCCGCACCCCGGCAACATCCTCGTCATGCCGGACGGGGTGATTGGTTTGCTCGATGCGGGCATGGTCGGACGGGTCGATGAAAAGTTGCGGTCGCAAATCGAACGGGCGATGGTCGCTGTGCTGGCGAACGACGCCGTATCGGTGACCGACCTCATCATGCAAGTCGGGGAAGTGCCGCCGCACTTCGACCCCATTAGCTTGCAATCGGAAGTCGCCGACCAACTGGCGTTTTATTGGGGGATGCCGCTCGACCAATTCAACCTGGGTGCGGCACTCGATGAACTGACGGAGGCGATCCGCCGCTACCACATCTTGCTACCCGCACCGCTGGCGATGCTCTTAAAAGTGCTAGTGATGCTCGAAGGAACTGCACGAATCCTTAGCCCGACGTTCAACTTGGTCGAGGTGTTGGAGCCGTACCGCAAGCAGTTCGTGCGCCGCCGATTGTCGCCCAAATTGTTGATGCGGCGATTCCTAATTGCGGCCCGCGATTGGGACGAAGTGCTACAAGCCCTGCCCCGCCTGACCCGCGACCTGATGACCTTTGCCCGCCGTCAAGAATTCGCGGTGCAATTGCAACACCAACACCTCGAACCCAGCGTCAACCGGCTCGTGTTCGGCATGATGACGAGCGCACTGTTCGTCGGCTCCGCGCTACTGTGGGCGTCCAAAGCCCCACCCACATTGGGTGATGTCTCCGTGTTCGGGTGCGCCGGGTGTCTGGTCAGTGGCGTGCTGGGTTTCCGGCTGTTTCGTGCGATCCAGAAGTCCGGCAAGTTGGAAGATTCATAACGATTCGCACCGGGTCGAATGAGGCGCACGTGAGAATCTTAGCCGCGCGGTCGTGACTTTCTCCGATCATAAAGTGGATTTTATCCCCGATTCACTCGCACTTTATTCGGAGCGGTTAGGATGTCTCGTGTCAGGAAATTTTCGTCCTGGCTCGGGGTTTGTGTCCCTGACTTCCTAGTGGACCCGTTGGAGGGTGTGATGAAGAACCTGCGTAAGTGTCTAATGGCCGCCGCGACCGTGAGCATGGTCTTGTTCCTGGCCGCCGCCCGTTCCGAGGACGACGGGGAAAAGATTCCTCTGGATAAGATTCCGGCGGCGTTCAAGGACGCCATCAAGGCGAAGTACCCCAAGGCCGAGATCGTGTCCGCCGAGAAGGGGGACGTGGACGGGACCAAGGTGTTCGAGTTCAAGCTGAAGGAAGGCAAAAAGGAGTGGGAGGTCGCCTACACCCCGGACGCCAAGTTCCACTCCTCCGAGGAGCCGCTCACCGAGGCCGAATTGCCGACTAAGGTCAACGACGCGTTCCGCAAGAAGTACGGCGACGTGAAGCTCGTGTCGGCGGAGAAAGAAACCACCGGCGAGGGCGAGAAGGCCAAGGTGATTTTCGAGATCATCTTTGAAAAGGGCAAGGAGAAGCTCGAAGCCCAGTTCGACCCCGAAGGGAAGTTTCTTACCGAGTCGAAGGTGGGGGAAGAAAAGAAGGAAGACAAGAAGGATAAGTAGCGATTGACGCGGCCCGAACGGTCGTCGAGCCGAGAACAGCACGGGACGCAGCTCGGTCACATCGAGTTGCGTCCCTCACTTCTTGTACTGATGCCATCACAGAGCGGGACGATCGTGGGTGCGCGTAACAGGTGTGACCTGTCAAATGATACACCGTCTCGGAGACGTATCACTGATCCGCAACCCACACTTCAATCTCACCCCGTGTTTCAACATGCTTCAACTTCACGCCGAGCAGGTTGCGATACTCGGCGGCTTTGGGATCACCAATGTAACATCCCACTCGAATACGATCAGTTGGCACATTCACCCAGTATTGTTTCGTCGGCTCACTGCGGTGTGATAACGCCCAGATGCGGTTGTCTATACCGTTGTCGGTGTAGTGCCAATTCACCATCAACATGGCGGGCCAGACCTTCCAATAGTCGCCAGCAATGTGCGTGCAGCGGGCGGCGATCAACTCGTTCACGCCGTCACAATGAGCGGTTTTCATGCGGTTTTCGACGTTCGAGACCGATGGAAAGCCCCAAGTTATGAATACCGACGTGACCACGAGAAGTGCTAACACCGTCCGGATGCGGTTCAGCCACTGCTGCGAAAAATGAGCAAGTATAGGACCGTAGCGACAGACGCAAACTCCGACATGAATGAGGACCAAGCTTGGTACGGCATACCGCCACCGACCTTGGAAGAATATCCACATCGCTGCGCAGTAAATACTCGCCGATACGAGTATCGCCAGCAACGTGTAGAGGTTCCGTTTGCTTGCGATCCGATGTAGCGTGCTGAATAGCAATGTTAGCGCCAATGCGAGTATGACGCCGATGCACACGGCCCAAACTCGGGGTTGTAACTCTTGCCAGCAATCGGTCAGGGCGTGTTCAAGCAACGTCGGCCATTCGTTCATCGGCGGGCGGACGATCCAAGTGGTTCGGTACGGCGTGGTGCGTTGGAGAAACATTGCACAAACCGACCCGAAGCCGCACAACCCGACGCCGTACACGATCTTCGCAACCAGTGAGTGAGACGCGATTTGTTTGACGCCGGTATTGCGGGGTAACAGCGCGTCGGGATCATCGCCGCTGAACCACCGCGTGAACGGCACGAGCACGGTCAGGGGTAGCAACATTAAACCTAACGCGGAATTGACCCAGCAGCCGATCGCAAAGCAGGCGGCACCCACTAGCACGCGGACCCACCACGGCCACCATGTTCTCTCCGCCATCAACAGGCCACATAATCCCAGTGCCAGCGAGACGGCAAACACGTTGAACGTGCTGAAGAACAGCCACTGAAATAGCGGCGGCGCGAAGAGGAGGAACAACGCGATTGCCGCGAAGCCGATGATACCTGAGAACTGTTTTCCGCCGAAATACCGGGCTGCCAACGGAAAGCACGCCAGGCCGGCCCAGATCGTGATGCCGTTTTGGACGAGTAGGTTCGTGAGTGGGTGGTCGAACGGGGACGCCAGCAGTGCCGTCAGCATCCCGTATCGGTTTTGTTCCCAGTAATAGAACGTCCACTTGTGCAGGCTGATTAGCACCGGCACAAGTGAATCGGCGTGGTGTAAACCGTGGAACGTGCTGAGGTCGAGTAGCACAGCTACGGTGAAGAGTGCCAGTATGTGAGTGTATGAGAGTAGAGAGTTAGAATCGTGTGGTGGGGCGTATTGTATACACGCAGAATCACTATTCACTCTTGACCCTCATACTCTCAACTCTCAACTCTCAACTCTCAACTCTCAACTCTCAACTCTCAACTCTCAACTCTCAACTCTCAACTCTCAACTCTCAACTCTCAACT
>JAYVXO010000274.1:0-9520 GCA_043785105.1 Fimbriiglobus sp. | reverse complement strand
ATGGGTCGCCCGGCTCAAACGAGCCGGGTCCAGAGTATCAATAAGCCACTGCAAACGAACAAGCCGAAAGGCCAACACCGTTTTTCAGCAGCCTGCTAACTTTTCGGGCCTCTGAAAAGCGGATTCACCGCAGAGAGCGCAGAGCAATCCAGAAACAATTCAAATGGATTTCTTTGCGTCCTCTGAGTCCTCTGAGTCTCTGCGGTGAACATTCTTTCTTTCGACATCCAGAGCTTTTCACTCCGTCCAACGTCAACGCAGGGTCGGATTCAACACGTCAAAAGGGTTGGAAGAAGTAGATCACCCAGAGCGCAATGGCGAAGATTTGCAACCCCAGGCCGATGGCTAACCACAACCAGATGCGACCGCTTTTGCTTTCCGGTTTGGTGGCGGGAGGTGAGTCATACTCCAGAGAGTCCGGGAGTTCGGTGCCCGCCGCGTCGTACCCGGTGGGGTGCAAGGGGGACGATTCTTGCCACTCGGTGTAGCCGTCCGGCGTGAGCGGTTCCACGTCCAGTTTAGGTGACGCAATCGAACCGATTGTCCGGACGATCGTGTTCGTCGCATCGGTTGCCGGGTTGCGGGGTTTTGCTTCTCGGTACGGCACTGGAATCGGTTTCAGGTCTTGGGGGAAACCGGATTCAAGAACGAGTGCGTCGGACGAAGACCCTGGCAACGGAACTTCGATCGGGGCCGAAACGAGCGGCCGGTCCGTGTTCAACGCTTCATCGACGAGTGCCGCCAGGGAAGTCCCACCGCCCGATGTCGGACCCGATGGCGAAGCCGTTTTCCGCAGCGTGTCGATGAGGTCTTCCACCGTGGGGCGGGAGTTCGGGCCGGTCGAAAGCAGTGCGTAAACCAGTGCGACCAGTTCCGTCGGCAGGTCGGGCCGGAGCACCTCCAAACGCGGGAAGCTTCCTGTTTCAATCGCACTACGCAGCGCACTGACCGAGTTCCCGAGATAGAGCGGCTGGCCGGTGAGCAAATAATAAAACGTCGCCCCCAGTCCGTACACATCCCCGGCAGTGGTTGGCTCCGCAATGCTCAAGCGTTCCGGGGGAAGGTACGCAATCCAGTCTGCCGCGTTGGTCTCGGAGGGGGTCCAATCGTTGAGCGCGGGACGACTCGGGACAAGCCCCAGTTCCGCGAGTTTCAACTGGGCGTTGGCGCCAGGCCGGGAACGGGGTCTGCCGTCCGCCCGCAGTTTTGACATCGGCGTCAGTGGTCCGATGTAAATCGTACCAGGCCGCACTTCACCATGAACGATGCCGCGTTGGTGGGCCACGTGGAGTGCCGATGCGGTTTTGTGGACGTACTTCGTCGCCAAGTCCGCCGGCATCGGGCCAATGTCGGTGACCAACGTTTGCAAATCGCCCGCGTCAAACGGGTCGAACACGACGAACACATCATCCTTCCAAACACCCACTTCCAAGAAGTTGACCACATGAGGGTGGTAAACACGGTTGGCAACGATCGCCCGTTGGACAAAGTCGCGGGTGTTGTCGGCGGGCGGGAACCAGTCGGCGCGAATCAATCGTAACGTGACCGTCATTTGCAGCGACGGATGAACGGCCCGATAGGTCGTCCCACCCGGACACGGGCCGATTTCCTCCACAAGCGGATACCCCGCCACCACCAGTTGCTCCACGTGCCCCGCCCGAACCCGCTTCGCTTGAAACGGACTCAACCACCCGCGTGCTACCAGGGAATCGCAAAGCTCAGATAGGGTCTGGTGCGGCCTGTGGGAAGTCGCCAACAACTCGTCAACAACGTCTGCGGTCAACAACCGATTTGAGCGTGCAAACTCAAGAAAGGACGAAACAGAATCAGATGACATGGTTCAACGTCTCAATCGGATCGGAAGGGAATGGAATCAATGCCGTCGATTCTACCCACAACACCCGTCGTCGAACATGACACTTCGGGGGCCTCGCAGGGCCATTCCGTTATTCACTCTGTGCCTGCCAAAGAAGTCGAATGTCAACGACTTACGCCGATTTTCGACGACTTGCGTCGATTTTGTCATCAAAATCCGCTCACAGAGTGAATAATGGAATGGCCCTGGCACCCCCGCGAACTCCCGGAAACTCCGCTTGCTCTCCGACTCGCTTCACGCTATTGCCGGGCCGCGACTATCGGGGGATCGTCGTATGGGGGAGGGCTGGGTGTGGCAAATGCGAACGCGGGATTGGTGGTGGAAACGGCCCACCTGACCAAGATTTATTTGAACCGACACATCGCACTGAACGACGCCAATTTGAACATTGAGCCGGGTGCGGTGTTGGGGTTGCTCGGACCAAACGGGGCGGGAAAAACCACGTTTTTGCGGCTGATTCTCGGGCTGCACCGACCCACGGCGGGGTGGGCGAAGGTGTTCGGCAAAGTGATGCACCCCAACGCGGCGGAGTTGCGGCGACGCATCGGCTACATCCCCACGAATCCACAATTTCCTAGGGGAATGACGCCGATCACTTACCTGGATTACATTGCCCGGCTGTTCGGAATGTCGCGCGATTCTCGGAAGCCGAAGTTAGCGTCACTGATTCGCGCCGTCGATTTGCTACCGCATTCTGGCGAACCGATTGCCTACTTCACACCGGGGATGACCGCCCGCCTTGCCGTCGCCGCGAGCCTCATTAACGAACCCGATTTGTTAATTTGGGACGAACCCACTCACGGCCTCGACATTGAAGCCCGGCGTAGCATGTTGGAACTCATTAAGACACTCGCCGCCGAAAAGACCATGATTCTATCCAGCCACAACCTCACGGACGTTGATGAGGTGTGTAATCATGCTGCGGTGTTGAACAAAGGGCAGCTAATCTTTCACGGTACGTTACAAGATTTGAAGGGTCGGATTCGTAAGAATCATTATGAACTCGACCTCGAAGGCGACCAAAAATCCATCACGAAAACACTTGCAGTATTGAAGGCGATGAAAGAAGTCACGTCGGTCACATTGAGGCACCGACGGCTCGATTTGAAGCTGGTTGACGACGTTGCCAACACCGCAATCTTGGCCCAAGTGTTTCAAACCTTGTGTGATGGCAAAGTGACATTGGTGAGTGTTCGCAGCGTGGGAATGCAGACCGAGCAAGCGTATTTGGACCTCGTCGAACGGGAAGAGTCGCGCGGCTTCACCCGACTCTATCAAGCCAGCGAAGCGGCGTAATTTCCGGAGACGCAATGGACACCACAACCCCGGAACGCACCATCCGCTTCAACCCGTTTTTACCCTATTGGGCCGTGCTACAGACCGATTTACGCCAAACGCTGCAAAGTTGGGTGTACCGGCTTTGGGTGCTCATGTCGGTCCTGGCAGCGGGCGGATACGTGCTGTACAAAGTCGGCGTTCACCGCGAAGCCGGGATCGTCCAAGCCGCGTCGTTGCAGACCGAAAACTTGTTGCGCGGCTTGGTGGTCGGCGGTCTCGGTTTGGTTGCATTATTGGCCGTCAGCAGTATCAGTTCCGAACGCTCGTCGGTTGCGGACGCGATACTCAGTCGGGGTATTAGTCGGCATCAATACTTCTTGGCGAAATGGCACGCACGGTTGGTCGTGGTTCTCTGTACATTCACATTTCTTGCGACCGGGATACTAGTCGTTCATCACTTCATGTTTGATCCCGATCTCACATTATTGGGCGGACTTGTTGCGATTGGCTTGGTCGTTGCTGTATTAACAGTGGTCATCTCTTGGGGCGTCACAATTGGCTCGTTATCCAGCGGCACCGTCATCGGCATTACACTTTTTTGGCTACTACTCTACGGCGGAATTGTATTGCTATCACTCCTGCCGGAACCCTACCCCACACCCGACCGTATGTTATCCCGCTTACACTATGTGTTACGCGGCCAGTATGACCCGGAAATTGTCACACAAATTGCATTGCTCGCGCTCGGGTTAAGCACTGTCGCGGTCGTGATCGGCATGATTGGCTTCAGCCGCAAAGACGTGTGAGATCATCAATTAAAAGAAGTAACCCCGAGCGGCTCGGGGTTACTTCTTTGTTCGACAGGGTTCAACGCAATTTAGAAGTCGCCCGGAATGTCGCCGGCGTCGCGGGTGACCAGTGCGGCCAGCGTAGCAGGGGCGATCGAATCGCGGATGAACCGCACGGAGCCGTCGGCAAATGTGACGTTGATGCCGCCCGTGTGGAAGCTGTAAAACTCGCTGTCGTTGGTGCAGTTCATGACGCACTTGCCGCCCGTGACCCAGTTCGCACCCAGCACGCCGGGGACAACACCGTCGATGCTAAATCCGCAGTCGGGGTCCGCCCAGCCCCAGCCGTCGGCGGTGGATTTACCCGCGTCTTTGCCTTGCTGAAACAGGCTCGGGCGCCCCGCATCTTCGGCGATCATGATGCTGTTGCTGATGCCGTCCGTGATGGACAAAATGGTGGTGTCCAAATCCTTGACCAGCACCCCGAGTGCCTCATCGCCGGGTGCGGTGCCGGGGATTGGGAAGTTCGGAATCGCGTTGGCGGTGTAGAAACGGCGACGGATCGCGTTCACCGAACCGTAATCGCCCATACCCAGTACCGGGCCGCTGGTCGGCGCGATCCGGGATGACGGCGCGGACGGGTACGCGAACAGCTTGAAGCTGGTTTGCGACGTGGTGAGGTTCGGCGCCACGTTCCATTTCTTGGTCAAGTCCCACAGCCGCCCGACGTTGTCTTGTTCCACATACGTTAACGCCAACGGCGTCCAGGAGCGGAACTTCGACACGCCACCCACCGTGACGCGGCTGGCCGGCAGTTTGCCGTTCGTGCTTTCGTAGTTGTGCAGCGCTAGCCCGAACTGCTTCATGTTGTTCTGACACGACAGCCGGGCCGCCGCCTCGCGGACTTTCTGGACGGCCGGTAGTAATAGCCCGATCAGAATGGCAATAATGGCGATGACCACGAGTAACTCAATCAACGTAAACGCGAGGCGACGACGGGGCATTGAACAGTCGCTGTGGGGTCTAGAATTGAGGCGTAACATGTTGTTGCAATATGTCATCGAACGGCTTGGAGAAGGTCGTTCGCGTGATTGACATGCAATCAACACGCAACCTTCACTATGCACAGACTTCACTGGGGTAATGCCCTATGCCCAAGCCGATTAAACCGGAGAATCGCCCAACGAAGACGTGTGTCAGTTGTGGCCGTCCGTTTGCGTGGCGGAAGAAGTGGGTGAAGGTTTGGGACGAGGTGAAATAATGCTCGGATCGCTGTCGGCAGGCGGGGCGAAATGAAAACGGGGTGTGCGATTCAAACTCGAATCGTACACCCCGATGAAGAATCGCACTCACGCCGAGGGGCGACACCCGCGGAAGGATTGCAGCACTTGGTGCAGGTCTTCCGTGATGCAGACTTCGTCGTCGAGGAAGTCTTTCAACCAGATGAAATTCAGCTTCTGTGCCATGGCCACGAGCGGTAACAAATCGCCGAGCCGAACGCGAATGGTCGGGTCGGGTGATTCTTGCGCGTATTCCGCAACGGCTTCCGGCGCCCGGTACAGATGCAGATGGGCTGCCATAGTTGTCCCTCCATGATGCGCGAAATGATGGTCAAAATTTGCAGATGTGCTGAACCGTCAGCACGTCTGCCCCCGAATCGCGTGCCGTTCTTGCACGTCTCGATCCACATCTGCTTTCGACTTCATTCGATCTCCGACTGAAAGGCGATTCGGCGAAATCAGCAGAAGTTGTGCGCGACTCGGTAAACTGAACGGGATGTCAGGATTCTCTGGCGCGGAGCCGATTCACATGCCGACATACGCGGTTCTCGGGTCCGGCGGTTGGGGGACGGCCATTGCCGTGATGCTGGCCCACAAGCCCGGCAACGTGGTGCGGCTCTGGTGTGCCCATGACACTACTGCGGAGGCGTTGAGGGATCGGCGCGAGAACACCCGGCAACTGGCCGGCGTGCCGATCCCGGAATCGGTCGAGATTACCACGGACCCCGGCGCCGCCGTTGCGAATGCGGACTGTTGGATTGTTGCCATTCCGACCGCGTTTTTGCGGGCCACCATCGCACCCTTTCAGGGCTTGGCGAAGCCTGGCATTCCCGTCGTCAGCCTTACGAAGGGAGTTGAAATCCACACGTTTCAACGCCCCACGGAGATTCTCGCGGCTGTGCTGGGTACGCAAGATTTGGTCGTGCTCAGCGGTCCCAGCCATGCTGAAGAGGTGGCACGCGGTAAACCGACATCGGTCGTGGCGGCATCCAGTCACGCGGCGCTGGCGGGGTGGGTGCAGGATCAACTCGGCGGGTCGCGGTTGCGGATTTATACGAACACGGACGTGGTGGGCGTGGAACTAGCCGGGGCGCTCAAGAATGTGATCGGCATCGCGGCGGGGATCTGCGACGGCCTCAAGTTCGGCGACAACGCCAAAGCAGCGCTCGTGACCCGTGGCTTGGTCGAGATGACCCGGTTCAGCGTCGCCCACGGCGCCGACCCCGCCACGTTCATGGGCATGGCCGGATTGGGCGACCTCATCACGACCTGCTTCAGCCTGCACGGGCGCAACCGGGGTGTGGGGGAACAACTGGCACGCGGGGCGGCGACGATGGCCGAAGTGATGGCCCGCCCCCAAGTCGCCGAAGGCGTTTATACCAGTAAAAGTGTCTACCACCGGGTGTGCGAAATGGGCATCGACATGCCGATCATGACCGGGGTTTACCAAGTGCTGCACGAAGGCAAGTCGCCGCCCGAAGCGGTGAAAGAACTGCTAGCCCGGCAGCAACGCGGTGAGAATACTTTCTTGGGGTGAGCCATGTTGAAAATCGCGTTCAAAGAGTGGGCCGTCGTGTGTCGGGCCATCGGCGAAGGGCGGCAAACGGTGATCTTACGCAAGGGCGGCATCGCGGAAACGGGTGGAGTTTTCCGCCCGGAACATGATCGCTTTTGGCTGTACCCCACCCACTTCCATGAACAGCAACAAAAGGGGATTCGCCCCGAGTTTCTACCAATGCTCGAACACGTCGAAGCCAACCGCCCCGAACCCGGCACGATCGCCTTCACGACCTTCGTTGAAGTCATAGCGGTGCAGTTTTTGGACCAGTTGGACGCCGCACTGGAACTTGAATCGTTACACATCTGGTCCGCCGACATCGTTCGTCAACGCTTCCACTACCGCACGCCGGGTCTATACGCCTTAACCGTGCAAGCACACCGAATACCCACGCCGGTGATCGCCCCCGAACACCCCGCCTACGCCGGTTGCAAAACGTGGGTCGATCTCGAAGAGGCGATTGATGACAGAGGGGCAAAAAGTCTTCTCTCCCCCCGTTTGCGGGGGGATTAAGGGGGGTCGGAGCCTTCCACCCGGTTCAGGAAGCTGCTAGATCGGGCGGCTGTTCGGACCCCACCCCAGCCCTCCCCGCACGCGGGGAGGGAGCAAATCTTTTATAGTTGTTACGGCTTCGCCAGGAACTTGACGCACACGGGTTTCGGCACGTTGATCTTGTTGCCGGTCGGTTTGGGCACGCCGTCTTCGCCGATTTGGAAGACGACGACGCTGTTGCCGTCTTGGTTGGCGACGAGCATCCATTGGCCGGTCGGTTCGATGGCGAAGTTGCGGGGGATTTTGATCCCCTCGGTGGCGTGACCGATCGCGGTCAGTTTGCCGTTGTCGTTCTTGAACGCGGCGATGCTATCGCCGACGCGGTTGGAGACGTAGACGAACTTGCCGTTGGGGTGGATGCGGCACTCGGCGGTGCTGTTGCCGGGGGTTGGTTTCGGCAACGTGGACAGCGATTGCGTCACTTCAAACTTGCCGTTCGGGATGTCCATTTTCACGACGTTGGCCGTGGAGTCGAGTTCACCGCAAACGAACATCAGGTCGTTCGACGGGGCAATGTGAAAGTGCCGTGGTCCCGCACCATCAGGGAGTTTAATAAACGGCGTGGTGTGCGGGGTGATCTCGCCGGTTTCGCGGTTCAGTTTGTAGACGAGGACTTGGTCCAACCCGAGGTCCGCGACGAAGGCGTAGTTGCCGGTTTCATCGAAGAAGCCGCAGTGGGCGTGCGGGGCGGATTGGCGCGACTTGTCTACGCTGGTGCCCTTGTGCTGCACGAAGCTGGTACGGGCTTCGAGGCTGCCGTCGTCCTTGATTTTGAAGACCGCACAACTCCCGCCGCCGTAGTTCGCAACGATGGCGAACTTGCCGGACTTGTCCGTCGAAATGTGGCACGGGCCGTTGCCGCCACTGGTCAGTTGGTTCAGTTTGGTCAGCTTGCCGGTTGGCGCGTCAATGCTGAACGCATAGACGCCGCCGCCGTCTTCGCCGCCGCCGTCTTTGCCGCCGCCGGATTCGCCGATTGCGTACAAGAACTTGCCACTCGGGGCGATCGTGAAGAACGACGGGCTGCCGACTTCGACCGCGAGTTCGGGATCGGTCAACTTGCCGGTCTTCACGTCCAACTCGGATCGGTAGATGCCTTTGCCACCCGTATTACCGCCGGTGTAGCCTCCGAAGAAGGCCCAATACTTGCCTGATGCAGGCGGTTTCGCGGGTTGCGCCAACGCAACAGAACCTGTGACCGCCAGGATGACCCCAGCGAGGAGAGAGCGGACCATCAACATATCCTCCGAAGAAAGTAACATTTCCCCGTTGCCGAACACGTGGTGCGGGGATGATGATAATACCCCGGACACCCCGATTGGTCACGCCATCACCCCAAGGAACTCGCCGATGCGTTACGCCCTCTTCCTGTTGCTGTTCATTTCCACGCTCACACTCGCGGCAGAACCCGGTGAGTGGACCGCGTTGCTTAAACCCGGCGACACCGCCGTTTGGAAGGCCGTGGATAAAAAATGGATCGTCACGGACGAAGTGACCCTCTCACCGAGCAACCCGAAGATGTTCACCGCCAAGCCAGTGGAGGGTGGCACGATCTGGGTCAACGGCGTAACGGGTCGGGTGGGGAACTTGTACACGAAACAAGCGTATGGTGATTGCGAAGTCCACCTGGAGTTCATGCTGGCGAAGGGGTCGAACTCCGGCCTCAAGTTCCACGGCACCTACGAGATTCAACTTCTCGATAGCTTCGGGAGTACCAAGCTGTCCGGGAACAGCAACGGCGGTATTTACCCGCGCGCGAAACTTCCGCCGGAAAACGGTTACCTGGACAACGGCGTGCCGCCTAAGGTCAACGCTTCCAAGAAGCCGGGCGAATGGCAGACCCTCGACGTGATTTGGAACTCGCCCCGGTTCAACGACCAGGGCGAGAAAGTGACGAACGCTAAAGTCGTGAAAGCGGTCCTCAACGGCGAAGTGATCCACGAGAACCAAGAGGTCAAAAACGCCACCGGCGGCAACTGGAACAAGCCCGAAGTGGCCAACGGCCCCTTCATGCTGCAATGCGACCACGGCCCGACGGCGTTCCGCAACGTGAAGATTCGAGCCTTGAAATGATCGGTTTTGTAGGTCGTGGTCGAGGCTTTGCGAGGCCCGACACGAACGCGCGAACGGAAATAGTTCAGCCATTAGTTCGGTGTATGTCGAATGTCGGGCCTCGCAAAGCCTCGAC
>JAYVXO010000273.1:0-2921 GCA_043785105.1 Fimbriiglobus sp. | reverse complement strand
TCGGCCGTGCCGTTGGCCTCGGTCACCGTGATCGTCACGATCAACCCATGCCGATTCTCGGCCAACGTGTGGCCCCTGTGAGCCAGCTTCGCCTCCTGGCCTTTCCCTTTGCGATACCGCTTCGCCTCCGGGTCGGTCCGGCGCGCATGGGTTTCGTTGATCCGCTTCTGACCGTGAAAATCGACTCCCACGTTACGCGGCTGGAAGCCACTCGCGTCGCCCGAGTCGTCGTCCTTCGTGCCCTTCGGCTGAACGCTTTTGGCCGAAGCGAAGCTCTCGATCAACGGTCCATCGGCCGAAACGTGTTCGCGGCACAGGCCCGCGGTGAACGCCTCGGCCACCTCGGCGTCGAAGGCTATTTTCGTCAGTTGGTGACCGTCGAGTCGCTGACGGTGGTGGGGTCGAAGGCGTCGTCGCCCGGCGGCATGCCCAAAAACCAGCGGAACAACAGGTTGACATCAATGGCGTCACACAACGGCCGTTCGCTGCGGATCGAATACCGCGTCATGAGCAGCAACGCTTTGAGCCGCCGTTCGGGTGGCACGCTCGGTCGCCCGTTGGTGCTGTACGCGGCGGCGAAACGCGGAGACATCGATTCCAGAATCCGGTCCCCACGTCGCTTGACCTCCCGCAACCGATGGTCCGCCCGAATCCGCTCTTCGGCCGAGAACGTGTGAAACAACGGCATCTGCTCATCCGCACGACCACGCATGACAACTCTCCACAACGCCAGTGCAAGTGGGAAGACGCTAGCGCGACGCAGGACCGCGTGCAACAAGACTTTTTCAGCAGCCGGCTAGAGAACTGTTTGCACAAATGGCTACAGACGAGGGGATCTAGTGGCGACCCAAACTGAGAAAATGATTCATTCGTTGACCGTCGAACTGGCAACCTTAAGAGTCGCAGTGGAATCGATGCGTAGTGACGCATCGCCGCTGAGTGAACTGGCGACCGAGGTGGCCGTTATCGAATCAAGACTCGATGAGATGACGAAGTCCAGCGAATTGTGGGGGCAACGGGGTTGGGCGTTCTTGACGGTTTGTTTGTCTGCGATGCTGTCACTCGTCGTCGCCATCCTCGGTACGTTGCTCACGTTTTATCTCAACACGAAAAAGTGAAGTTCGACCCTATCGCGGCGGCGATTTGTTACGATGCACGGATGAACCCGCCAGCCCCCGATGATCGCCACTACTTCAAGTATGATCCGCGTCGCCCCGATCCGGAGATGGAGCCGGGGGAGAGTTACGGGTTGTCGAACAACGCCGACGACAAACCGAACCCACTTCCCGAAGTGAAGCCGGACGAGGATTTGCTCGATCCCGCACCAACTGGGCCGACCAAGAAGCGCAAGAAACGCCGACTGGATGCCGACGGCAAACCCATCGGCGAGGTTGATCCCAAGTATCACGACAAGGTGCTTGATCGACCGGACGATGTCCCCCCACGCCCGTGGTGGCTGGCCACGGCGATTGTGGCGGGTATTGGTGCGCTGTTCTGCTTGATACCGATTGTCGTCGTCGCAATGAAAACGAAGCAAGCGGCGCCAACTGTCGCCATTTATCTGGTCCTGGCCGCGATCGTTGCGATGCTGGTGGAAACGGTGTTGGTCACCGGGTTGATGTACTTCGTTGGCCAATTGTTCGGCATCGACTACGGCCCGGTGAAAGAGGCGGTGGCGAAATTCGCGGCCTCGGTCACGCTCGCTAACGGCCTCACATTTCTGATCCTGTTAACCTGTTCCCCGTTCGGTATGGTGGCTGCCGTCGTTACGGGCGGGTGTGTGTTTTGCTACTTGTTTCGGCTCAATATCCAGGAGACAATCCTGAGCGTCGGAATACTCATGGGCACCGCATGGATTCTCCAGGTGGTAGTTTTTGCGATCCTGTTGTCGAAGCGGTTGCACGCCGCGTAAGCAATTGCAGATCGGCTCAAAAACATCCTTGACATTCATGGCATCAAGAGAATAATGGCGGTCTGAGGAAGTCTGGCACAGCCAGACCGCGTCACGTTCGATTTCTAAAGAGGGGATGCCCATGCCCACAAAACTGTTCGTCTTCCGCGTTGGTTTGGTTGCTACACTTCTGCTGGGTCTTGCGATCACCGGAACAAGTTCAACCGGCGACGCCAAACCGAAGGCCGATGAAAAAACGAAGGCGGATCTCGACAAGGCGAAGGCGGATAAGGTCGCTGAAAAAGCCGAGAAAAACAAAGAGAGGGTCGAGGCCAACAAAGCTAAGTTTGACCTCGATCGCAACACGCGGTTGAAAGAAGCCGGTGTCGTGTTCTACAAGAACGTGGACACGTCCAAGAAGTATATCGTCAGTGAATTCGATCGCTCCATTAACCGGATCAAATCGGCGCCGGGGCTGACTGCGGCCGCGCGCAAGGACAAGATGGATGACTGGACCAAGGCCAAAAAGCTGTTCGAGGAGTCCACTAAATTTCCCGACGACGACGAGTTCGCCGAACTGGAGTTGAAGTATTACGTCTCGGTCAACAAAGCCTTCATGCCGATCGCGGCCATCATCAACCAATCCATCGAGTTGGGGAACCAAGGCAACAACGCGAAGATGGCGGAGGAAGGCATGGAACTGAAGAGCAAGCTGGAAAAACAAATGCTCGGGACCAATAACTTCACCGCCAATTCCAAATGGCACGGCACGTTTCGACGCGGCAAGGACACGATTCCCTTTCACCTGAACATCGGAAAAAAAACGGAGAGCGGGACGTTTAAGGGCCACGTCGAAGACAACCCCGGTATTGCCGGGAACTGGGCCTACGATGTCGAAGGACAAACCAGCGGCCTCGGGGTTAATTTCGCCTTATACTCTGCCCGGTAGTAAATGATCTTTTTCTGTGAGCTAGATTCTGTTCTACTCTCCTTCTCACAACGGAAGGGAGTCCCGAATGGCCGCCTGGTT
>JAYVXO010000272.1:0-60650 GCA_043785105.1 Fimbriiglobus sp. | reverse complement strand
GTGGAGCGGTGCATCAATGTGTTGAAGCAATGTCGGCGTGTGGCGACGCGGTACGAGAAGACAGCGCGGAACTTTCTGGGGATGGTCTTGCTAGCCGCAACAATGATCTGGCTCAAATGAGATTTTCAGGCCGCCGTCGTTGACCGGCCTTCAATCAACACGGCCTAGTACCGCTAAGAACGTTCTCTTCCGCATGGAATCCTCTTGCCGGCACCCAAGTTTCGTTCCTTCGCAGTGTCCACGCCCTTGGTGCTGTTTGTTGAACATTGTTGATCGACACGAAGACTCTCTTTTCCTTAGTCTTCCTGTTTTCCGCTCGCATCTCTGCGACTACTACCTGGACGGGTTCACCGCTCAGGAATGCGAAAACGACATCCGGCACGCCGGCTACCGACGCAACACGGATATTTAAGATGCTGTAGGAACGATGGAACCCCTTCGGGGTAGTCCGAGATCGCAACTTCAAAGCTCGCGCGTCGGGCTAACCCGGACGGGCTACTTCATCGACCAATCTTTGCGTTGGCGGCTGGAGGGGATTTTCAGGGCTTCGCGGTACTTCGTGACGGTGCGCCGAGCGATTTTGACGCCGGCTGCCTCAAAATTGTCCACGATCTCTTCATCGGACAAAGGGTGGGATTTGTTTTCTTCGCCGATGATCTCCAACAGCTTTTGCTTGATCGTTTCCCACGCCACGTTTTCGCCGGTGGTTTTGTTCAGCGTCCCGCCGCCGAAGAACCGCTTCAGCGGGAACACACCGCGTGGCGTTTCGACCCACTTGTCATCGACCGCCCGGCTGACCGTGGTCACGTGAACGCCGACGATTTTGGCGATGTCTTCCATCTTGAGCGGTTGGATGTACTCCGGCCCCTTGTCCAGAAACGCCCGCTGGTGGTTGATGATGGCCCGCGTCACGCGGATCAGCGTGTTCCGCCGTTGTTGAATCGCGTCAATCAGCCAGTGAGCGCTGCGGTACTTGTTTTGCAGGTATTCGCGCGTCTTCGGGTCGTAGGACTTGTCCTTGGCCAGATCGACGTACTTCTTGCTAACGCGGACGTTCGGGGTCCAATCGTTCGTCAGCCGGATGTCGAATTCGTCGTCGTCGTTGCGGGTGACGATGATGTCCGGCACGACGTACTTCGCGGACTCGGAGATGAACTTCGCGCCGGGCTTGGGGTCCAGGTGCCGCAGTTCGTCGATGGCTTCTTGAATCGTGGCGATGTCGGCGCCGGTTCGCTTCTGGATCATCGGCAAGCGGTTGTGGGCGATGTCTTCGAGGTGGTGTTGAATCATCGCCCGCACCAAGTCGGCGTGCAGCGTTTCCTCGGACACTTGCAGCAGCAGGCATTCTTTCGTGTCTCTCGCCCCGATGCCAGCCGGGTCGAGTTTTTGCACGACGTGCAGCATGTCTTCGACATCGCTGAACGTCACCGGCTTGGGGAAATTGTGGGCCAGTTCGTCCAAGTTAACCGGCTGCGGTTTGCCGCTATCGGGGTCGTGCGACAGCAGGTAGCCGTTGTCGTCCAGGTGCGTGATGATGAACTCGGCGAGTTCGAGTTGGACGCACGAGAGTTCGAGGTACGGCAGTTGCTCCGACAGGTGATCCTGCAACGACCGGGGCGCCTGGGCGATGTTCATCATCGCGTCGAGCTTCTTGTCCGATTGTTCTTCCAGCCCCGCCCGGCTTGGCCGATGCTCTTCGTTAAAGTGGTCGCCCCAGTCCTTGTTGATCTCGTCCATCCGCGCGAATTCGAGGTCGCCGGTCTCGTCGTGCTTCATCGGCGCGTCGGCGTTGAACTCGGGTTCGACGACCGGGTCGGTCTCCTTGGCGCGGGCTTCTTTCAATTCGAGGAACGGGTTTTCCTGCAACTCCGCTTCAATCTTTTCTTGAAGGGCCATGACCGGAAGTTGCAAAATCTCCATCGACTGGATCATCCGCGGGGCGATGATCTGCGATTGCCGCATCTGCGGGCTGAGTTCAAATCCCATTCCCATCCGGCTCATACCAATCCCTCTCACGATTTCGGAACCCGAATCGGGAGCCTGGCATTGCCAGACACCCTTTCCGAATTCCGAATTCCCTACACGTTTCGGCGACCGTCCATTGCATCCGCCAACATTTGCGGGTTGGCCAATTCCAGGGACGAACCACTCGGCAGCCCCCGCGCTAACTTCGTCACTTGCACCCCACTGGTGGCCAACAAGTTGTTGGCGTACAGCGCGGTTCCGTCCCCCTCAAGGGTGGGGCTGGTGGCAAGAATCACTTCCCGCACGCCACCCTTGCGCACCCGTTGAACCAGGGCGTTCAACGTCAACCGATCCGGTCCGACGCCGTCAAGCGGAGCCAGTCGCCCACCTAGCACGTGGTACAGCCCGCGAAAACTTCCCGCCCGTTCAAACAACGTTACGTCACGCGGCGACTCGACGACGCAAATAAGTCCCGCATCCCGCCGGGGATCTCGACAAATCGGGCAAAGATTGCCTTCGGTGAGGTTAAAGCACTCCGAACAGGGCCGCACCTTCTCCACAACGTCCCGCAACGCCTCGGCCAACAGCACGGCCACCTTGCGATCACCCGCCAACAGAAAATGCGCGATTCGCTCCGCACTTTTCGGACCGATGCCGGGGAGCTTCGTTAGCTCTTCGAGCAACTTCATGATCGGCGCACTGGCTTCAGCCACAACGATTCCTGTTGAAGATTTTCACCACGGAACACACGGAAATCACGGAATAAATCAGAAGCAGAATGTTACCAAGAACGTTTAACTTGTATTTGTTTTACCACGTTTTCATTTCCGTGTTTTCCGTGTATTCCGTGGTGAAATTCTGGATTATAGCCCTGGAATGCCGCCACCCAAGCCACCGAGCATACTAGGTGGGATCCCCATCGCGGTTGCCATCTTTTGCGTTTCGGCGGCGAGGAGTTCGCGGGCTTTGCTGAGGGCTTGGTTCGTGGCAGCCACGATCAAGTCTTCGAGCATTTCGCGGTCGTTCAGCTTCAAGGCTTCATCGCTCAACCGGCACGAAACAATTTCCATCCGCCCGGTGACTTTGACGTGAACCATGCCGCCACCGGCGGTGCCTTCGGCGGTGATTTGCGCGATGGTCTGTTGCAGTTTCGTCGCCTCGCCCGCTAGCTTGTCCTTGTTGGCAAGTAGCTTCATCATCGCGCCCATTTCGTTGAACATCGCTAAACCTCATCCGGATCGGGAAGCCCGTCCATCGGTGTTTCGGACCCGTCGTCGATCACAACAGCGGGCGTCAACGGTTGCGGCACGGAAAACGGGTTGAAGCCGTCATCGACCCGCATCAGTTGGGCACCGAGTGTGCTCATCGCTTTCTGGAACAACGGCAACTGAAGCAGATCCTTCTTGCGGTCCGGCGGATTCGGTACTGCGTTCGCCGCCGTGTACGCCGTCGATGCCACCCCGACGGCTTGTTCGTTCGTTCGCTCGACGCGAACTTGGCAGTCTTTGCCGGTGACCTTCTTCAACACCCGTCGGATCACTTCTTGGCTGGCGTCCGTCGCACAGCTATCATACGCGGCACTATAGGTGGTCGGAAAACGGATTGCAAGGGTGTTCGGCCCAATAATTGCAGGCAGTCCGGATGTTTCGAGGTGTTTTCCACGAACCATCCCGACATCTTGAAGCACGTGGCTCCAGATCGCTGGCAAGTTTGCAGCGGTAATATCGCCGGTAGTCATGTCGGGTGAAGAAGTTGCGACCACGGCAGGCTTAGTCAAGTCGTTTTTTTTTGACGCACCAATCCCGGCCGCTGCAATCGCGGGCGCCGTTGTCTGAACGACACGAGAATTGTCTTTCGCCACGGCCTTCGCAGAAATTTGTGCAGGGATTGCCCCGTTTGCCAGCATTTGCACCAGCGCCGTCACCGACATCATTTCTTCGAGCCGACTTAACCGCACCACCGCGACTTCGATCAACACTTGAATATGTTGACTGCCGCGCAACTTGCCTTTCGTCGTGGTGAGAACGTCCAGCCCGGCCAGCACCGTATCGAGGTTAGTTCGGCTGGCAGCTTCCTCAATTTTCCCGCGTTGGGAGGGGATGCCCGGCAAGTCTTGGGCGTCCGAACCCGCTACGAGGATCACCATCAGCCCGCGCCAATAATCGACCAGTTGGTCCAGCAATTCGCCCAGTTGCACGCCCCGGTCCGCCGCCTTGCCGACGAGTTCGATGGCCTGCTTCGTGTCCCGCGCCAAGATCGCCGTAGCTAAGTTGTCCACCCACTCATCCCCAGCGGTGCCGAGCATTGTGTGCAGTTTCTCGGCGGTCAACGTGCCGACGCAGTAGCCGAGTAACTGATCCAGCATCGTCTGGCCGTCGCGCATCGAACCGGCGGCACGCCGTGAGATGATGTGCAAGGCGTCGTCGTCGGCTTCGAGACCCTCTTTGCGGACGATGTGCCGTAACGTGTGGAAGATTTTCGTCGGCCCGATCGCGGCGAAGTCGAACCGCTGACAGCGGGACAAAATCGTGATCGGGATCTTCTGCGATTCGGTCGTGGCGAAGATGAACTTGACGTGCGGCGGCGGTTCTTCGAGCGTCTTCAACAGGGCGTTGAACGCCGAGTTCGACAGCATGTGAACTTCGTCGATGATGTAAATCTTGTACCGCGACCGTTGCGGGCGGAAGCCGACGTTGCTCTTCAAGTCGCGGATTTCTTCGACCTTGTTGTTACTCGCGCCGTCGATTTCCAGCACGTCCGTATCGTCGCCGTTCGCAATGCTCAGGCAGATTTCGCACACGTCACACGGCGTTGCCGTCGGGCCTTTCACGCAGTTGAGCGCCTTGGCCAAAATGCGTGCCGTCGAGGTTTTCCCCGTCCCGCGCGCGCCGGTAAACAGAAACGCATGGGCAATCCGCCCCGAGATGATCGCGTTCGACAACCCCTGCGCAACGTGCTCTTGCCCGATCAGGTCCGCAAACTGCTGCGGCCGGTACCGTCGCGCCACCACGGTGTAAGTGGCATCGAGAGTGGGGTGAGTGTTCGCCATCGGTCAAGCCCTGAACCAGCCGTGCATCACGTGATGTGATACTAGCGGAGAACCCGCCCGGAACACAATCGAGTTCAGGAAACTGCACCCGTGGGCGGGTCGAGAAGACTTTTTGACAGGATTGACAGGATTGAACAGGATTAAGAACTCGGAACGGAATCCTGTAGTAGATACGCAGTTGCAGCATTGGTACAGGTTTTGTTAGCCCGACGCGCCAGCGAGGGGTTCCGCTTTTTGTGGAACTCGGATTGTTTGTGGCTTCGTGACGAGCGAGATTCCGTTCGTTTGGATCGGTGTTGAGGTTGGTTCCGTTGCATCACTCGGGGTAACTAAGGACGCCATCGGACTACCCCGAAGGGGTTGCATGGAATAGCCCAGGGTCGCGGCGTTTCGCCGCGCACCCTGGGTTCTCGACACCACCCCGGCCGTACCCCGGAGGGGTTCCATCGTTCCTCGTGGCGCAAATGTAACCCCTTCGGGGTAAGATCCCTTTCCGGTCCGACCCAGGGTGCGCGGCGAAGCGCCGCGACCCTGGGCTATTCCATTCAACCCCTTCGGGGTAGTCCGAAAGCGCAACTTCAAAACTGGCGCGTCGGGCTAACAAAAACCGCCAGCATGATATTGAAAATGCGCTAGCGATCACTGTTACTTAGTGTTCGTCACCGATGTGGACTTGTTTGTACCCGCCGGTTGCGGCGAAATACAGCATGAGCAACAAGAACCCGATGACCAACGTGGCTGGCACGGCGGCGGTGTAGAGCAACGCATGTTTCGCCCCGAAGAGTCTGGCTTCGTCGAGCTTATTCTTGTCGGTGTCGAAGTTCTTCTGGCCTTGCTCTTCCCACCATTTCTTGAGGACGTTTAAGCTCTTTTCGAGTTCTTCCTCGTTCTTGGAGCCAGCGGCTTTGGCCTTCTGAACTGCGGCGAGGTCGGCGTCGAGCGTCGTGGTCTTTCTGTCCGCGCTGTAATCGTCGAACACCTTCAGCTTGCTGTTGTCCAACCCGGCGACGGGCGGAACCTTGTCCGGCATCAGCTTCGTCAGGATCGGGAAGCCACTCGTGGCAGGTTGTCCCTTGTCGTCACGGGAGACGTAGCGGTCGTAAGTTTTGCTGTCCAAAACTGTAAGCTGTTCGACCGCGAAGTAGTCTTGTTTGTAGCCGATGCCTGGGCCGCCCAACAAACCCGCCGAGATCATCCCGATTCCGCCGCTGATCCCCAACGCCAACGCCCCGCCTCGCGGGAAGCGTTCGGAAATCACGCCCAACAGCGTCGGCCAGTAGAAGGTTTTGCCAATCCCGTAAATCGTGACTGCCCCGACCCACGGCCAGACGGAATCGGTCGCCGGTTGTCCGAGTAAGAACAGTCCGGCTGTTCCCATGACCGCGCTGAAAAGTAACAAGCCAATCGGGTTAATCTTGTGGACAATCGGACCCGCGAAGAATCGCAACGTGAACATCAGGGCGTTGGTCCAGATGAACGCCAGCAAGGCGTACTCGCCGTTTTTCAGCACCCGTTCGGTGATGTTTGTGATCCAGCTATCCGTGCCCAGTTCCACGTAGCCCACCAGTGCGTGCATGAGGAACAAGAACAACAGAACGGGTGACAACAACGTGATGAGGCTCGTTCCCATCGAGATACCGGATGCGGTTGCCTCAGAGCGGGGGAACGGGCGGTTAAACATCAAGATGCCGTACAGCAGAACGGGAACCAGGAAGATCCCCAGTTTGATTTCCCACTGAATCGGCGTACCGACTTGGCCGAAGCCCAGCACAATCACCGCGCCCAAAATTAGCCCCAATGGCCATCCCGCGTGCAGAATGTTGAGCCAATGGGTTTTTTTATTCGGGAACAACGTCGCGGTGAGCGGGTTGATGACGGCTTCGCAGGTACCGTTGCCCAGCGCAAACAACAGCATCCCGACCGACAGGCACCAGTACGCGGCGTCTTTGCCGTAGGCGGCGAAAACGGGTGCGGCGGCGAACGTCACAACTGCGGACGACAGGTGCAGAATGAACGCCACGAGCATCAATTTGCCGTACCCGAACAGGTCGGCACAGAAGCTGAAGAAGATAATCGCTAGCCCGAAGCCGAGCAACCCGCCACCCGTGATGGTGCCGAGTTCGCTTTGGGTGAAGCCGAATTGCTGGCCCCAATCCTTCAGAATCGCGCCCCGGACGGAGAACCCGATCCCGGCGGCAATCAGCGTGAGAAAGCTAGCCCAAAACAGGATTCGGTCGTTAAGCCCAGGGGAAGTGCTGGGGACATTCGGCGCGGCCATGCGGGAAACTCCGAGGGAGGGTTCGGGGGGAATGACTTCAAGTGGCTGATCGTACTCGCGGGTTTGTTACGCTGTCTAGCAAAAACCAACTTCATTCGGTCTAGAAAGTCGTGTTTTCTACTTAAAACCGATTTCACCACGAGTACCGATTGTGATAGTGAGTTGGACCCAATGACCAGACCTGTTGCACAAAATCGTTGCAGTTCGCGCTGCTTTTCCGCCGATTTCAGTTGTTATCACGATTGAATCCTTCGTGCCCCGGTTGTTAGGCCGGTTACCACATGTGCCGACCGGAGCTGGTGACAATGCACGACCTGAATGTCCTGGCATTGTTCAAAGGCACCGAACGATTCATTTATGTTTATGACGACGCAAGCCGGGAAGAAACCATCGCGGCGATCCGGGACGCGGCGGCGAACCCACAAGTGGTACTGAACTGGTTCGACGCGGCAGTCCTGACCGAACGTGCCAAGCAACAAGCCGTGAAAGTGCTGACGACCACCGTTGCCCGCAACGATGAAGAAGCCGCCCGCTTCTAACCCGGATGGTCACCACGAATAACACGAATCGGACGAATGAAAACAAGAACCAGTTTTAACCACGGAAGGCACGGAACGCACGGAATAGGAAAAGCAGAATGTGATTGGGAAAGCATGAATCACTCTTTCAATTCAACATTTTGATTCGTGTGATTCGTGTGATTCGCGGTGGATTCTTTTCCGTGCTTTCCGCGTATTCCGTGGTGAATCGTTTTCGATTTCATTCGTCCGATTCGTGGTGACCATCCGTGACGCTTGAACAGTCCCTCGCTGACTTCTTGACGCACCTCGGGTTGGAAAAAAACTCGTCGATTCAAACCGTGAAGTCGTACCGCGAAGACCTGTCGCAGGCGCTCGGCTTTCTCCGCGAACACGTCCAGAAATCGTCCATTGAAGCCCGCGATTGGAACACGCGAACGTTGCGGGCGTTCGTGGCCTGGTTGCACAACCAAGGGTACGCCAAAAGCACAGTGGCGCGACGGCTTGCTGCGGTGCGGTCGTTCGGGAAGTTCCTCTGTCGGCAAGGCATCTTGAAGGCGAACCCCGCCGAGGCGTTGCGGGGGCCACGGCTGGATAAAAACTTGCCACACTTCTTAACGCTCGCCGACATGGGCAAGCTACTCGTCGCTCCCCCTGCCGAGGAACCGCTCGGGCGTCGGGATCGCGCCATGCTCGAAACGCTCTATTCCGCCGGGCTTCGGGTCAGTGAGTTATGTGGCATGAACCTCGACGACACGGACCTGACCGAAGGCGTCATCGTCGTTCGTGGCAAAGGAAAGAAAGAACGGCTGGCACTTCTCGGCGACCCGGCCAAGGAAGCGATTCGCACGTGGTTACTGGATCGCCAGTTCATTTTGCGGGAACACAATCAGCAGACCGAAGCGGTGTTCGTCAACTACAACGGCACCCGGCTCACGACACGCAGCGTCGGGCGGTTGTTGGCCAAGCACCTGCAACACGCCGGGCTTGACCCGCGCACCACGCCCCACACGCTACGTCACAGCTTTGCCACGCACATGCTGGATGCGGGGGCGGACATCCGGGGGGTGCAAGAATTACTCGGCCACAAGAGCCTGACGACGACTCAAGTGTATACCCACGTGACGACGAAACGGCTTCAAGAGAGTTACCTGAAAGCACACCCTCGGGCGTGAAGATTCGGGGATCGGGTTTTGGAGATGAGCGACCTGAACAGTTCAATGGGTCTGTGAGGGAGCGGAAAGCCCACGGTTCATGAACCGTGGGCTTTCTGAGTTTTGTGGGCGTTGTGGGCATTCAGGGCTTTCCGTCCTTCACACTCCAAACCCACCCTGTCTAACTCCATCATCCTTGACCAAAATTCGTAACCCGCGTGACCCGAACAGAGTTTGAATCGGTTTAGCGGGTTGCACCTACGCACCCCTTTTCACGAGCGAGTCATTCGCACAACTTGAGCTTAATATCGCGCAATTTTCGGGGAACAATCTGTTCAGATGGTTTTCGTTGTCGCTCATGTCTGGCCTGTTTTCGCACCGAGGATTTGCATGATGATTCTGTCCTCTCCGGCTGTACGCCGGCTTGTGTTTATTGGTTTACTGGTGCTGGTCCCGTTCCCGCAAATGTCGATCGCGGCGGACGACATCATCCTGTGGCGTGCCGATTACAACGCCGCCCGGAAGGAAGCGATTCAAAAGGGGTTGCCGCTACTGGTGTCGATTTCGTCCGACGATTGCATCTTCTGCCGCAAACAAGATGCGACCACGTTTCGTGACCCCGCCGTCGTCGCATTGGTGAACCAACACGTCATCGCGGTGCGGATCAACGGCAACCTGGAACCGGCGTTCATTCAGGCGTTGCAAGTGCAGAAGTACCCGACCACGGTGATTGCCGCACCAGACGGCACGATACTATCGTTCCTTGGCGGATTCGTGCCGCCCGAACAACTCAAGGAGCAGATTCGCCGGTTCATGCCGAATGAAGTTGCGAAAGTGGAAGTCGTTACCAAGCCGCGAACCGTGCTGGCGCAAGAGCAACTCGCCAGTGCCCAGGACGATTTTCGCCGCCAACAGTTTGCCGATTGCCTCGACAAGTGCGATCGACTCACCGTTCAATTCGCGGACCTGCCCGAGAGCCGCACGGCAAGTACGTTGGCCGCGCTCATCAAAACCGATCCGGAACGCCTCACCGTCGCCTGTGAACAACTCAACGAGCGCACGGCAAACTTGTACCTGACACTCGCCGAAACCTGGATGCAAAATGGCCAGACGAAAGAAGCCATCGCCTGCTACGAAAAAGTCACCCGACTCGCCCCGAGTAGCCGCCCCGCCGAAACCGCACAAGTTCGCCTGACAAGTCTGCAATCCGGCAAAGTCCCCGCCATGACGACCGGGTTTGAAAAGAACAAGTAACCGCTCGTTCGATCGGGTAGCCCAGATTTTTTCACCACGGAATACGCGGAAACCACGGAAAAAGAACTGATACCAACAAGTGACGAGTAAAAAAAACGATTGCCGCGTGGTAAATCGTTCGTCTTGTTCGATCCTAATTTCTTCCGTCATTTCCGTGTATTCCGTGGTTCCATTCTTGATCCGGGGTACAGTGTTCGCAATTCTTCCTCGAACACGGGTGGCTCGCATGTCGGATACTCCGCCGCAACGCCTCGCTTCACTGGACACGTACCGTGGCATTGTGATGCTGCTGATGTTGGCGGAAGTGCTACGGTTGCCAGCGGTGGCGAAGGCGATTCCCAACAGCGAGTTCTGGGCGTTCCTGGCGTTTCACCAATCGCACGTCGAGTGGGTTGGTTGTTCGCTGCACGACATGATTCAGCCGTCGTTCTCGTTCCTGGTCGGGGTCTCTCTGCCCTTTTCGATTGCGGCCCGGTTGGGTCGGGGGCAATCGCAACTCCGAATGACCGCCCACGCCTTCTGGCGGGGCTTCGTGCTGATCGCACTGGGGATTTTCCTCCGCTCGATCGGTAAGAATCAAACCAACTACACGTTTGAAGACACCCTCTCGCAAATCGGCCTGGGCTACGGGTTCTTGTTCCTGCTGGGGTTGCGCACAGTGCGTGTGCAGGTGATCGCGCTGGTGACGATTTTGGTCGGCTACTGGCTGGCGTTCGCACTATGGCCGCTGCCGGGTGCTGATTTCGATTGGAGTGTCACCGGCGTGAAACCGGACTGGCCGAACCATGCAACCGGGTTCGCGGCGCACTGGAACAAGAACACCAACGTGGCGTGGGCGTTCGACACGTGGTGGATGAACCTGTTCCCCCGCGAAAAACCGTTCCTGTTTAACGGCGGCGGGTACTCCACACTCAGCTTTATTCCCACGCTCGGCACGATGATCCTCGGCTTGCTGGCGGGCGGCGTTTTGAAGAGCGATCGCCCACAGAAACTCAAAGTCCAGTTGCTAGGCAACGTCGCTGTTGCACTGCTGATTACCGGATTCCTGCTCGGGAAACTCGACATCTGCCCGGTCGTGAAACGAATCTGGACGCCGAGTTGGGTGCTGTTCAGCGGCGGTTGGTGCTTGCTGGCGATGGGGACACTTTATGCCATCATTGATGCTGGCCAGTTCCGCCGCTGGACGTTCCCCCTTGTGGTGATCGGAGCGAATTCGATCATGGCGTATTGCATGGAATGGCTGTTCATCGGGTTCATCGTCGCCGCCCTTAAGCGACACCTCGGCAAAGAAACGTTTCAAGTGTTGGGTGCCGAATACGAATCGCTGTTGCTCGGCTCCAGCGTGCTGGTGGTGTTGTGGTTGATTCTGTTCTGGATGTATCAGAAGCGGGTGTTTGTGCGAATTTGACATCTGCCGAAATTCCATTGCACTGGAAGCCAATCTGCGCCAGAATCCGCGTTGTGGTTCTCTCCCCCGTTGAACAGGAGTTTGGGATGTTGATTCGTCGTACCGTCGGGTTGGTGGCTGGGGTTCTCGTGGCCGGGTTCTGTGTGAACGGCGCGTTCGCGCTGTTGCAGGAATACAAGAGCGGTGTCGTGTGGCCGGAGCCGAAGGTCGTCGCGCCGGGTGTGGAGCCGGGCGCGCAACCGGCGGACGCCATTGTTCTGTTTGATGGCAAAGACCTATCGAAGTGGAAGAACGGCGAAAACTGGGAGATCGTCGATGGCTACGCCATTACCCGCAAGTCGGACATCGTGACCAAGGATTCGTTCGGCGATTGCCAAATGCACGTCGAGTTCGCCACACCCGCCAAGGTGCAAGGCAACGGACAAGGACGCGGTAACAGCGGGATTTACTTCATGGAACGCTACGAAGTGCAAATTCTGGACTCGTTCAATAATCCGACGTACTTCGATGGCCAGTGTGCGTCGATTTACAAACAGTCGCCACCGATGGTGAACGTCAGCCGGAAGCCGGGCGAGTGGCAGACCTATGACATTATCTTTGAAGCCCCACGCTTCGCCGAAGATGGCAAGGTCACGAAGCCGACCATCATCACAGTCCTGCACAACGGCGTCGTGGTGCAGAACCACTTTGAGCTAACGGGCGGTACGTACTACGATCGCGCCGCGAGTTACACGAAACACGAACCGAAAGCCCCAATCCGGCTACAATTTCACGGCAATGCCACGCAGTTCCGCAACATCTGGGTTCGGGAAATCGCTCCGATCCTTGGCAAGAAGCCGAACTAATTCTCGCCAGTTTGCTTCTGATGGCGTGCGATGCCCCCGATTATCGCACGCCATGAGCATTTCCGACACGATGCCTGAAACCCGGACGCTCAGACAAACACGGTTCGACATTTCTCGGCGGCTCCCCTTGCTGGACTGGGGTGGGGCACTCACAATATGTTGGTAAATGAGAAGGACCAATGTCCGCCGAATCAGTCGGCTCAGCTTGGCTTGGGGCAGGTTCATGCGATTGGTGTTGGTCGGACCTCCAGGAAGCGGGAAAGGCACGCAGGCCCAACGATTGGTCCGGTCGTTGTCACTCACCTATGTCGGCACCGGGGACATTCTCCGCGAAGCCATTCGGCTGGGCACACCAGTCGGCCGCGAAGCCGAACCGCTCATCAAACATGGGCTACTCGTCTCCGATCCGCTGGTAAACGACGTGGTGGCCGAACTCTTTCGCGGGCCACACCGCCCCGCACGGTTCGTGATGGACGGCTACCCGCGCACCTACGCCCAGGCCATTGCGTTTGACGCGCTCTTGCGGCAACAGTTCTTGAAACTGGACGCGGTCATCAACCTCGCCATTGACGATGAAGACGTGGTCCGCCGAATCAGCTTCCGGCGAATCTGTTCCAACCCCACTTGTTCCGCACCCTATCACCTCCACGCCCGCCCGCCACAAAAGCCGAACGTCTGCGACTTCTGTGGTTCGCCACTGATGTGCCGGGACGACGACATCGAAGAAACCGTGCGGCGGCGGCTGGTCGAGTTCCACAAGAACACCGATGCCCTTCTCGAACATTACGAGCGACAAGGTCTCGTCAAGAACATCTCCGCTCTCGACCCGATGGATGTGATTTACAACAACATCATCAAAAGCTTGCCGCCCGAACTGAAGTAGCGGATGTCAGCGTCGGCGCAGCGAATTCGCTATCACGGACACACTGCTGAGGCTCATCGCTGCCGCTGCCCAAATCGGGTCCAGTAGCGAACCCCCGAACGGGATCAGCACGCCGGCGGCAATCGGGATGGCGAGTGCGTTGTACACGAACGCCAGGGCCAAGTTTTGCCGGATCGTCCGCACGGTGGCGAGGCTCAATTCGCGGGCCGTCAGGATCGACCGTAGGTCGGATTTCACCAACGTCACCCCCGCCGTGGTGATGGCCACGTCCGTGCCGGTGCCCATCGCAATCCCGACATCGGCGACGGCCAGCGCCGGGGCGTCGTTGATGCCGTCCCCGCACATTGCCACGACGCGGCCTTCGGCTTTCAACTGCGTGATGACGCGGTGCTTGTCCGCAGGAAGCTGATCGGCGAAAACTTCGGAAATGCCAACCTCTTTCGCAATTCGTTCGGCCACGGCGCGGCTATCGCCGGTCAGCATGACGGACCGTACACCGCTCGCCGTGAGTTTCGCAATCAACGCTGGCGCTTCGGGCCGACTGCGATCACCCAGTTTGATGAACCCGACCAGTCGTTGATCCACGGCAACGCCAATGACCGTTTCCGCCGATGGCGATTGCACGTCGGGATGGGAGTTGACCGGCACATGATTCTGCACAAGAAACGCATCGTTGCCGACTAGCACCACGTGGCCTTCGACAACGCCACGCACGCCGAGTCCGGGTTCGGTTTGCATATCGGTCGCCACGGGAATGATGACGCCCTTGGCTTCAGCTTCTTTCACAATCGCGCGGGCCAGTGGGTGTTCGCTACTGCGCTCCAGTGCGGCAGCCCAACGCAGCACAGTGTTCTCATCCTCGCCTGGATTCATGTTGTATGGCATTATGGCTGTCACCTTCGGCTTGCCTTCGGTTAGCGTGCCGGTTTTGTCGAACACAATCGTGTCCACGGCAGCCAGTCGTTCCAATGCCGCCGCATCGCGGAACAGCACGCCACGACTGGCGGCACGCCCGATCCCGACCACGATGGCCATCGGCGTAGCCAACCCGAGCGCACACGGGCAGGCAATCACCAACACCGCAACCGCACACAACACGCCGTTCACCAACCGTGTTTCCACGTTGCCGAAGATCATCCACAGGATGAACGTGAGGATGGCAAAGCCGGTTACCGCCGGAACGAACCACGCCGCGACCAGATCAACGGTTTGCTGAATCGGCAACCGGGTGCGTTGGGCTTGCCCCACTAACGCGATCACCTGGGAAAGCACCGTCGCCGTACCGACTTTTTCGCAAGTTACCACCACTCCACCGTGGCCGTTGATCGTCCCCGCAAGCACCTTCTCGCCAACCCACTTGGACACCGGCATCGGCTCCCCGGTGAGCATGGATTCATCGGCAGTCGTCGTGCCTTCGTGAATCACGCCGTCTACCGGAAACTGTTCACCGGGCCGCACTCGGACGCGATCACCGGCATCAATCAGGTCGAGTGCCAAGTCGGCTTCTTTGCCGTTCTCCAGCACAACGTGGGCGATTTTCGGCGTCAGCTTCAACAGCTTGCGAATGGCGTCCCCGGTCTGGCCGCGTGCCCGCAACTCCATCACTTGCCCGACCAGCACCAGCACGACGATCCCCGCCGCACTTTCAAAAAACGGCATCACCATGACACCGGGCAGCAACTCCAGCAGATGATTCACCAGCCCGAACAAGCTAAACCCATACGCCGCCAATACCCCGAGACCGATGAGTGTGAACATGTTGAATTGCACGGTTCGCAGCGACACAACGAAGCGTTGCAGGAACGGCCACCCGCACACAAACACGATCGGGGTGCAAAGCACTGCCTGCAACACCATGAACGTGGTGTGGCCAACTAGGTGCGAGATCGGCATTCCCGGCGCGAACATGTCGATCATGGCGAGCGCAATCAGCGGCACGCCGATGAGTAGGCCGAGTTTCAATCGCCAGTTCAGGCTGCGCAACTCGGGGTCCGGAGCATCGTCCAAACTCGGGGCTTCCGGTTCAAGTGCCATGCCACACTTCGGACAAGCCCCCGGACGATCGCTCACGACTTCCGGGTCCATCGGGCAGATGTAGCGCGTTGCGGGGGCATTGGCTTCGGACATAGCATCAAACGACTGGCCACCCAGGTACTTCCCCGGCGACCGCCGAAACTTCCGCCGACAGCTTTCGTGGCAAAAATAATACGTCGTACCGTCGTGAACGAGACTTCCGCCACCGGCATGGGCGATCGACACGGTCATCCCACAGACCGGGTCAATCGGGTCCGGTAGGGCCATACCGAGGGAAATCGTGCGAGGTGCTGTCATGGGCGGTGAACTCCGGGTGTGTGTGGTTAGATTCTACACCTCCGGGAAATGGTTCATGAAATGAAGAAAGCCCATGAACGAAGAATGCCCATAAACGAAGAAAGCCCATGAACGATCGTTCATGGGCTTTCGGGGTACTTCAACAACGCTTGTTATCGGTTCAAGTTGCTGCCGTACACGCAGCGTTGGTGGTCGCCCAACCCACCGCTGCCAAAGGTGCTTCCGCTGCACAGGCCGTGGCCGCACTTGTTACCGGCGTTGAAGAACTGGTTGCAAGAGCCGAACAGAAATGTCCGTTCGGATGCGAGTGTGCTACACCCCACCGGCGACGCGCAGCCTTGGCCGATGGTGAACGGACTGAAGATTTTGCTCGCCAAATGCAATCGGGGTCCGGCAGACTTGTCGCCACACCACTCGCTGGCGGCGGCATGGCTCGGGGCGGCTGTTGCGGCACAACCACTACAACCCGAGCCGATCGCGGCGGGGGCGAGTGGGTTTGTTGACCACGAGCCTTGAGCCGAAGCTAGGCTAACCGAGGCGAGCAATCCGGCAAACGTAAACGCAAATCGGCGAAGTTGCAGGTGCATCACGAGATTCCTTTCACGAGAATGGGGGAACGACGTCCGTGTCATGAAACGTCTCGTAGGTCATCGGTGAAGGACACGGGCCGGAATTGCGGAAAGCGACCACGATTCCGAGATGTAGGAGCAATCCCGGTCGGGTTCCAACACCCCTAACGGGCAAACCTGACAGCACGAAAAATTGGGTTCTACCGAGGGCAGGGGTAGAAGGGCAGTTACCACGAACGCCCACGAATGATCATTCGTGGGCGTTCGGCATCCTCACAAAAACCACCATCACAGCCGCTGCACAAAGTTCCCATAGTCCGCAGCGCGGTCCTGCCACTCCCCGGCGCGTTTCATGATGCGATTGGGCCAGTTGACGAGGTTGAGGTGATCGGCATTCCACGTTTCGGTGGTTTCGCCCCAGGTGGCGGAACGCAGGGAAACGATGCCGTCGTTCGGACCCTCCGCACGGCCCACGATCCGCGACGACAGCCACCATTCGGGGCCGAGCCACGGCTTCTCACAAACCCCTGCGACGGAATAATATCGCACGTCGGGTGCATTCGGCGTCACTTCGTTGAAGCGAGAACAGGCTTCGGTTGTGAGGTCAAAGAAGGCGTCATCGGGAATGCCGGCGGCGCGGAATAGTGGTTGGAACAGCCGGGCAAACCGGCTCAACGCCCAATCCGCGAACGTGGTGCCACGATGCGGGGTGCCGACCGTCGTGAGCGAAAGAACTTGACGGTCCATCCCGAGGTGCGAAATCAGATACCGGGCGTCCAACCCGCCGAGGCTGTGGCCGATGACGTGAACCGGACGTTTGCCGAACCGATCCTGAATGGACTTCTTCAACTCGACGGCGCGGGTCGTGATTGCAGCCGTGGCGCTGATGCGTGGCATCAGGACTTCGTGGCCCAAGCTTTCGAGATAAGCCCGGACACCGGGGAAGTATTCCTTCGCCGGACGACGCTTGGCGAGGAGTCGGCTTAAACCGCACAAGCCATGAACCAACACGATCGGCGGGGCTTCGGAAATCGAATCGTTCACCGTGGCGAAATCCTTCACTACAAATAAGCTTGCCCACACGCCAATGGCCAGCGACTGCGGGGTTCGTTACCATGTCAACCGGGTGATCGGGTAGGGTCGGACGAGAGAGAACCGAATCTGGATCCCAATTGCACTCACAATAGACTTAGCACCTTCACGAGACTTTCGCAATGGCCTTACTCACGGCAAAACCCGGAACCACCCGCATCGGCTGGATCGGCACCGGCGTCATGGGGCGCTGGATGTGCCAACACGCGATGGCCAAAGGCTACACCGCTACGGTGTACAACCGCAGTGCGGAGAAGGCCCAACCGCTGGTCGATCTGGGCGCGAAACTCGCCAAAACGCCGAAGGAAGTGGCCGAAGCCAGCGATGTCGTGTTCGCCATCGTCGGCTTCCCAAAGGATGTCCGAGAAGTGTTCCTCGGTGTTGACGGGGCGCTGGCTGGTAGCAAGCCGGGCACGATTCTCGTGGACATGACCACGAGCGAACCGAGTTTGGCTAAAGAGATTTTTGACGCGGCGAAGGCGAAGGGCGTTCACAGCTTGGATGCCCCCGTGAGCGGCGGCGATGTCGGCGCGAAAAATGGGACGCTGAGCATCATGATCGGCGGTGAGAAACCCGTGGTAGATGCGGTCACACCGATATTTGAAGCGATGGGCAAAACGATCATCCATCAGGGCAACGCGGGTGCCGGGCAACACACCAAGATGGTGAACCAAATCCTGATCGCCGCCAACATGATCGCGGTGTGTGAAGGGTTGCTGTACGGCTACAAAGCGGGCCTCGATTTGGAGACGGTGTTCAAGTCCGTTTCCGTGGGAGCGGCGGGCAGCAAAGCGCTCGAAGTCCTCGGGCCACGGATGTTGGCACGCAACTTCGAGCCGGGCTTTTACGTCGAGCACTTCATTAAGGACATGGGCATCGCACTCGCCGAAGCCGAGAAGATGAACCTCGCACTGCCGGGGCTGGCACTTGCCAAGCAACTGTACGAAGCCGTCCGCGCACAGGGGTACGGCCGGAAGGGAACGCAGGCATTGCTGATGGCACTGGAGACACTATCTGGGATTAAACGCTAGAACGCCCATGAACGATCGTTCATGGGCTTTGGTTCTCACAGCATCTTCTTGGGGTTTGGAAAGTGTTCTTGCATCACTTGCTTCATCTCGCGTACCGCGCGTTCCATCCCTACGAGTACAGCCCTGCTCACGATGCTGTGGCCGATGTTCAGTTCTTCCACGCCGGGGATGCGGACGATGGCCTTCACATTCTGGTAGTTCAGCCCGTGGCCCATGTGGCTGTGCAGACCGAGTTGCGTGGCGTGGGCAGTGGCGGTGTGAAGCTTGGCTAGCTCAATGCTAATTGCGGCGTCGCCGATGGCTTCGGAGTAGCTAGCGGTTTGGAACTCGATCGCATCGGCGCCGAGCAATTTTGCTTGATCGAGTTGCTTGCGATCTGGATCGATGAACAGCGAAACGTGAATCCCGACTGACTTCAACCGCTCGATCGCCGACCGCACGGAGTCGGCGTCGGCAATCACATCCAGGCCACCTTCGGTTGTGAGTTCTTGGCGTTTTTCCGGGACGAGCGTGGCTTCGTCGGGCTTCACTTTCAAGGCGATGGCGATGATCTCGTCGTAAGCGGCCAACTCCAGGTTCAGCCGCGTGGTTACGGTGTCGCGTAGTAAGTACACGTCGCGGTCTTGGATGTGCCGGCGGTCTTCGCGCAAGTGAATCGTGATCCCGTCCGCGCCACCCAACGTGGCCAACACCGCTGCCGCAACAGGGTCCGGTTCTTTCGCCCGCCGGGCTTGGCGTAATGTGGCGACGTGGTCAATGTTCACACCCAGACGCATCGTTCACTCCGGATCGGATCACTTCGTGTACCGTGACAAGTAATTCAGCACGTCATCATACCGGGCGGCTTCACGGCTGAGCAGTTTGTACAGGATCACCGCAAGAACAATTAACCCGAGCCGTTCGAGGATCGGGAACGCCAGTGAGATCAACGGCAACGACCAGAACGCAAACAGCAGGTAATTCATCACCATCAGACCGATGACGATCGGAACGCCAAGCTGCCCGATGCGGCTGATTCGATACCGGGAATCGAAGTACATGCGGAACATCAGCGGGACTTCCCGCAAGACCCCGAATCGCGCCCAGAACCGCACGCCCTCACCGCTGCCGCCTAGGAATGTTGGCATCACAATGTTAGACAGCGCAGCCGGAATCATGCTACCGATACTGGCACCGTTGCGCGTCGTGAACCCAGAGGGCGCGCGCGTCAAGGAAATTGTCGCAGCCGGGTTTTGCAAGGCTGCGAGTGCCTTTTCCAGCCGTTGAAGGCGGTCGGAAATCGACTCCGCTTGTGGCAAGGGAATGACATCTCCATTTGTTGTGACACGATTGCTCGTGTTCGATCCGTCCACCATGTCCCGTCTCCTACCAGTCCACCAATCCGAATTCATTGTACCGCAGCGATTCGCCAACTTGGTATTCGTCTCAAAAATCCGCCCATTCTGAATTCGTTCACGAGGAATCGAGAACCAGGTGCGCCGAAAAATCTCTGACTCTGACAATCACACCGACCGATCAGTTGGTCTTGTCAAAGTGGCGTAAGCAGTTAATTTAACATACCGAAAAGGCGAACTCGCCCAGTGGTAATGAAGTGAGGATCGAGAAACCAGACGAGGGCGTCAATCGCCGTAAGTTGTTGAATACCGCCGCCTTAGCTCAGCGGTAGAGCACTTCTTTCGTAAAGAAGGGGTCCCGAGTTCGATTCTCGGAGGCGGCTTTTGACCACCTGTCTACCACCAATCTCATTTCTCACCACCGGCGGATGATACCGGACAAGCGCGAACAACTTCGTGTCAGTTGCGTCGGTCACCACCAGAACGTTCGATCAGGATGATACCCACCTCGTGTCGAACCCGATGAGTAGGCCGTAGCCTGACTTCGCGTCAATTGACACGGCCCGGTCATTGAAAATCACGCCACCAGTTTGGAAACGAAACTCAGGCGAGAATGTCTTTCACAATCGTGCCGTGGACATCGGTCAGGCGGAAGTCGCGGCCGCTGTAGCGGTACGTGAGCTTCTCGTGGTCGATGCCCATGAGGTGCAACATGGTGGCGTGCAGGTCGTGGACGTGAACTTTCTTGTCAACGGCGGCGAACCCGAACTCGTCCGTTGCCCCGTAGGCCATGCCGCCCTTGACACCGCCGCCGGCCAGCCAGACGCTGAACCCGTGGTTGTTGTGGTCGCGGCCGTTCGACCCTTCCGAGGTCGGCGTGCGGCCGAACTCGCCGCCCCACAGGACGAGCGTGTCCTGCAGCAGCCCGCAGCGTTTGAGATCCGTGAGAAGGGCGGCGACGGCCTTGTCGCTCACTTTTGCCTTGTCACGGTGGCCTTTCTCCAGGTCGCCGTGGTCGTCCCACGGCTGGCCGGAGCCGTAGAACACCTGCACCGTTCGCACGCCGCGTTCCACCAGCCGCCGGGCGATCAGGCACGAGTCGGCGAACGTGCCGCTGCCGTACAGGTTCCGCGTCGCCTTGGTTTCGCGGTTCACGTCGAACGCTTCCTGGGCCTCGGTCTGCATCCGGTACGCCATTTCCAGCGACTGAATCCGCGCGTCCAGTTGGTCGTCGCCGTC
The DNA here is from genome assembly GCA_043785105.1 of Fimbriiglobus sp. Lineage (GTDB taxonomy): Bacteria > Planctomycetota > Planctomycetia > Gemmatales > Gemmataceae > Fimbriiglobus. Next base: position 39,700 of record JAYVXO010000272.1, on the reverse strand, counting down.
CCGGTCGTCGCGGTGGAGGCAGTTGAGTTCGTTGAGCAAATCCAGTTGCCCACGCTGGCTCGTTTTGGACAGGTTCTTGTTCTCGATGTGTTCGATGATCCGCTTCGGGTCGAGGTCCGCGATGTGGCACCCCTGGTAGACGCCCGGCAGGAAGCTGCTGCCCCAGAGTTGGGGGCCGACGACCGGCTTGCCGGGGCAAAGCACGACGAAGCCGGGCAGGTTTTGGTTCACCGTACCCAGGCCGTAGGTCAGCCACGAACCCATGCTCGGGCGGATCGGTTGCGTGTTGCCGGAGGTCATCATCAACAAGGAGGGTTCGTGGTTCGGCACGTTCGTGTGCATTGAGCGGATCACGCAAATGTCGTCGATGCACTTGCCGATTTCGGGGAAGATCTCGGAGACTTCAATGCCCGACTGGCCGCACTTGACGAACTGGAACGGCGACTTGTACAGCCCGCCTGTACTCCGTTCGGTCTTCAGCCCCGCTGCCGCCGGTTTTTGGCCGTGGTACTTTTCCAGCGCTGGTTTCGGGTCGAAGGTGTCCACCTGCGACGGCCCGCCGTTCATGAACAGGTGAATCACGTGCTTCGCTTTGGGCGCGAAGTGCGGCGATTTCGGCGCCAGTGGCGACCCCGCCGGAACCGCCGCGGCAAGTTCCCCCTGCGCGGCGAGCAGTCCGGCCAGTCCCAGCATTCCGAACCCGGTGCCCGTTCGGGTCAGCATTTGTCGTCGATTCATAGGGACGTTCATCGTGGCCACCTGTGCGATCAGTCGATGTAGAGGAACTCGTTCGACGCCAGCAAAATTTGGGCGTACTGCTCCAACCGCGTGAGCTTGTCGTCGGATGTCGTCGCGGTCACGCCCAAGAATTGCTCACCGAGTGACAACTCCTTGTCACTCGGTGACCGACCATAGGCGTGGCCGTAGGCGCCGCGAACGCGATCGGCGTTGGACTCAGCTTTTTGCAACCGGGCGGCGAAGCTCTTGGCCTGCCGGTGCATGAACTCGCTGTTCAGGGCAAAGAGTTGTTGTTGCGGGACCGTGGTGATAGTCCGCTTGTCCGCCGTGACGTTGGCATCGGGAAAGTCAAACAGTCGCAGCAGGCCGTCGAGTTCGTGGCGGCTGATTTTCGCGTAGACGGTTCGCCGCTTGGAGTCCGATTTCAGGTCGAACGTCGGCCCGCCGGGCGTGCGGTCCAGGTTCCCGGCCACCGCGAGCAGGCTGTCCCGCCAGACTTCCACGTCCATCCGCCGCCGGTTGGCGTGCCACAAGTACGTGTTGTTCCCGTCCATCGCGGTGTTCGCCGAGGTCGTCGAACTCCTCAGCTGGTAGGTCGAAGAAAGCATGATGGCGCGGTGCAGGGATTTGACCGACCACCCTTGTTTGATGAAGTTCAGCGTGAGCCAATCGAGCAATTCCGGGTGGGTGGGCCGGTCCCCGAGTTTGCCGAAGTTGCTCGGCGTGCCCACAAGCCCGTGGCCGAAGTGTTGCTGCCACACCCGGTTCACGATCACCCGCGCCGTGAGCGGGTTGTCCGGGGATGCGATTGCGTTGGCCAAGTCGAGCCGGGAGTAGTCGTTGGCCGGCGTCGAAACCGGCGACCGGAACAGTTGTAAGAACCCCTTGGGGGCGACTTCGCCGAACTTGAGCGGGTTGCCACGCAGGAACACGTTCATGGTCGCGCCGCCGCCCTTGATCGCCGGGGCGCTGGGGTACATCGGCGGCGCGGCCTTCTTGGTTTCGTCGAGTTGGCCTCGCAGCGCAGTCAGGACGTTGGTTTCGTCCGCTGCAAGTCGCTTCTCAATTTCCGCAACAGGTAACGTGAACGGGCCGGTCGGTTCCTGGAAGATCGCCTTGATCAAGGCGTCGTATTCTTTCTTCGGTTTGCCGTCGCTGTTTTTCCCCGTTACTGCCGCTTGCAAGGCTTGCTCGAAATCATCCGCAGCCGATGCCGCGTCGTCTTCGGACTGATCCGCCGTGAGTGCGAACCACGCTTTCAACTCCGGCACCGCTTTCTTGGCGTTCTTCGGGGTAGCGTACTTCACCCATTGCTTGAGGAAGCGTGAGTCGAGGGATGCGGCCTTCGCCCGCTGGTCCAGGTCGGGTTTCGAGCCGGTCCCAGGGTTGGCTAAAATGTCTCGCGCGGCGAGCAGATACTTCGCGGTCTTGGCGACTTCGGCATCGACGAGCTTCGTCGTTCGCTCCGTGAGCCATGCCTTGATTTTGTCGTCCTGCTGCTTCACAAGCTTTTGGCCGTCGGTGTACTTCTTGACCTCATCAGTTGGAACCAGCGGCGCCTCGGTCAGGTTCGACCCGTTGAAGATGCCGGCGATCGAGTAGTAATCGCGGGTCGGGATCGGGTCGAACTTGTGGTCGTGGCACCGGGCACACGAGACCGTCAGCCCCATGAACCCGCGCGTCAGCGTGTCCACGCGGTCGTCCAGTTCGTCCGCCACGGCCTGTTCGCGGAAGGTGTTCTTGTAGTACTCCGCCCCCAGACCCAGGAAGCCGAGGCCCGCGATGCGGGTAAACAAGTCACCTTCGCTTTCCGAGACTATGTCGCCAGCAAGTTGCAACCGAACGAACTTGTCATACGGCATGTCCGTGTTGAACGCCTGAATCACCCAGTCGCGGTAGCGGAACGCATTGGCCTTCGGCTTCACTTGGAACGTGTGGGCTTGATCTTCGGAATAGCGGGCCACGTCCAGCCAATGCCTGGCCCACCGTTCGCCGTAGTGCGGAGAAGCAAGGAGTTGATCGACGACTTTGGCGAACGCATCGGGGCTTCGGTCGGTCTCGAATGCGGTCACCTGCTCCATCGTCGGCGGTAAGCCAATCAGGTCGAAGTAAGCACGGCGGAGCAGGGTGCGTTTGTCCGCGAGGCCCACGGGTGACAAGCGGTTGTCGTCCCACGCCTTGTGAACGAACGCATCGACCGGGGTTTGAATTGGTACCTTAGGCTTGTCAATAGCGGGGACGTTCACGGTGCGAGGCGGCTGAAACGCCCAGAACTGCTTCCCCTTGGCCAGATCAATACCCGCCGCTGTTACCGTGGTCCCGTCGCGCGGATCGGGTGCCCCCATTGCGATCCATTTTTCAAAGTCCGCAACGACCGCCGCCGAGAGCTTTCCATTCGGCGGCATCTGCACATCGCCCTCGTATTTCAACGCCTTCACAAGCGTTCCCTCGTCCGGCTTGCCCGGAACAATCGCCGCGCCGGAATCGCCACCCTTGAGCAAAGCGTCACGAGTATCGAGCCGCAGGCCGCCCTTCAGCTTCTTCGCCGTCTCTGCGACGGCGTCGTGGCATTTCACACATTGTGCAACCAGAATCGGGCGAATCTTCGCTTCAAAGAAGTCGATCCCCTTCCGGTCATCGGCGGACGTGGCGGAGCAGAACGCGATCACGAAAATGCCGCAAAGTGAATATCGTTTCATGGCGTGCAATGGGTGTATCGGAGTGTCCAACGATTCAGGCGGTCGGCAGGAGGGAGGGTGGCCGACACGAGATACCACATTGTGTCCGAACAATAGCCGCCTGTAAATAGTATTGCCGCCGATTTCGCTTCAATCTCGGTAGTGACCCTTTCGCAAACAACTCCTTCATCGGCTGCACCCATCCCGACGGTGGTTTTGCGATTCCGAACATCAGCACAGAGTCAGAGTCAGAGCCGGTGAAGTGATCGAATTTCACCGTGCGTTGTGGGGCGGGTCTCAGTTAAGTGAGTTCTGGAATCGGTCGTCCGTTCTCCGCGACGATCGGAATTGGCCGGCCTTGCGGGTCTTGCCATTGTGAACTCGTGTCGATGTTCAGGTGGCTAAACACCGTGGCGGCCAAGTCGGCCGGCGTGACGCGACGTTCCTTGATGTCGTACCCTTTCGCGTCCGTGCTGCCGATGACCTGACCCGCTGGCATTCCGCCGCCCGCCACCAACATCGACATGCAATTCGTCCAGTGGTCACGACCGGCGTTCTTGTTGATGACCGGACCCCGACCGAACTCACCCATCATCACGACGAGCGTCGAGTCGAGCAACCCGCGCGTTTCGAGGTCATTGATTAAGGCGTAAATCACGCGGTCGATTCTCGGCAACAGCGGCTTGAGACCTTTCACAATCCCGCCCCACTTCACGTCGTCGCCGTGGTGGTCGAAGTAACCCCACGCCCCGCTTACCAGCACGTAGGTCGTTCCGGCTTCAACTAAGCGGCGAGCCAGCAACTTACCCGAGTGGATTACGCGCGGTTGCTCTTTCGCTTTGACAACAGGCGAGAGGGAGCGCCGGTGACCCCCGCAAGTCCCGTGTGCAGCAACCACCGGCACGGACAGCCCGTTTGTTGAGTGGGAGGATGCTGTTGTTGACGGCGCGAAACTTCACGGTGCGGGGTACGCCGGCTCTGGTGAGTGGTAGCTAGGGCGGTTGGATGATGGCCCGTTCGATATCGGCCAGGTCGGTGGAATAACCAGTACTCAGGATCGCCCCCGTGTTGGCAGAGGATAACGACGGGCGGCATACCGATTGAGGACGAAATCCTCCATACCAACACGTCAGCGACCCAGATTCATAAACAGTCTCTGACTGGCCGAATCAATACACAAGCCATGCCCACCAGTCGTACCCGAAGCAGTTGATTCTCGTCGATTTTCGCCTATCGATATAAAGGAAGTTGTCTACTGCGTTGAATTGGATTTACGGCATTGACGGGGTGGACGCTAAAATGCTTAGACCTGTCTGTAACGGAACCATTTCACGCCGGATTACCATTGCTCTCCTTACCATTCTCGTTCTCGCAATAGTTGGCGTCTGGATGTTCATGGCAGCCCGTCAAGGTGCCACGCTGGAGGTGGAAAATGGACCCGAGGCAAACCTCGACAAGACTCTGTTTGACGCCATCCGCGACGGCGACCGAACGCAAGTCCGGCACCTGCTTCAACAGGGAGCGAACGCCAACGCGCGCGACGACGCGGGTGACAGCGTGCTGATGCGCGCCGCACTCTACGCCGACGTGCAGATGATGCGCGACCTCGTTGAGGGCGGTGCCGATGTCCGGTTGCGTGGCCAGGACGGAACGGCCCCCCTCCTGCGAACGACTCACGATATCGACAAAATGCGGCTTCTACTCGACCGGGGCGTCCCGGTGGATGATTTTGCCGTGGTCGCCACCGCCAGCGTTCCGGGGTCTCGGAACGCCCTGGAGGTACTCGTTTCGCACGGCGGCAAAGGCCGCGCGGCCGTGCCGGCCTATACCGCGCTCATGGCCGCCGCCGCCAACGGCGACCTCGACGCTGTGAAGTATCTGCTCGAACAAGGTGCCAACGTGAAGGCAAAAACGCCGACGGGGTTTACCGCGCTGATCGGCGCGGCCTTGTCCGGCGACGCCAAGGTCGTCGCTTTGCTTTTGGAACGGGGCGCCGATCCCAACGCCGTTTGCAAGCTCGAAAGGGGGATCCTGCAAACGCCGGCCAACGTTGCCGCCAGCATGGGGCACGCGGATTGCCTGCGACTTCTCATGGCGGCGGGAGCCGACGTCAACGTCCAAGGGGGGGCGTTCAACCATACCGCGTTGCTCGGCGCGGCCACCACGCCGAGCCTAGAAACCGTGAACCTCCTGCTCGCCAAGGCTGACGCCAAGGCGACGGATTGGAGTGGGCGTACCGCCCTGGATTGGGCCACACGCCGGGGGGAAACTGGTATTGTCAAAATGCTTCGCGCGGCCGTCGCCGAGCCGTCGAAGCCGGTCCCTCAGCCGGAAATGGCCCGCTTCCTTCTGCACCCGCCCGACGCCGATTCCGTGCGGCGTGCCGTGGCCGCAGCGGTACCCCTGTTACAACAAAGCGAGCGGACGATCACGGAGACGAGAAATTGCGTGAGTTGTCACCAGCATTCCCTGGTGACAATGACCGTGAGCGTAGCCCGCAAGCACGGGTTTCAAGTTGATGAGACGATTGCCAGCGTGGAACGAACCCACATCCTGGAGGACATGCGCGGGCGGCTTCGGCCGCTACTCTTTGGCACCGGAATCGATGCAACGTTGTCGGTTCACGTGTTAGTGGGAATGGCCGCCGAGGACGAACCCGCCGGTCGAATCTCGGACGCGCTCGTCCACTACTTGGTACTTCGTCAACGGCAAGAAGGGCATTGGCAGCAGGAAACCTATCGACCGCCGGATGAGGCCAGCCATTTTCATTACACCGCACTCGCGGTCCGCGGCCTCCAGGCTTACACCCCGAAAGGCCGAAAGCAGGAAATCGCGGCGCGGATCGATCGGGCAAGACGTTGGCTGCAGAACACGGAGCCGACGGACACGACGGACCGGGTCTTTCAATTGCTCGGTCTCGGCTGGGCACAAGCCGAGCAAGACTCAATAACGAATGCCGTCAAGAAACTCATGAGCGAGCAGCGAGAGGACGGCGGCTGGGCCCAGGTGCCCACACTAGCCAGCGACGCTTATGCCACCGGCCTGGCACTGTACGCCATGCACGAAGGCGGCGGCGTCCCCGTCGATCACCCCGCCTACCGGCGCGGGGTCGAATTCCTCCTGCGAACCCAGTTGGCGGACGGTTCCTGGTACGTGGCGACACGTAGCTTCCCGATCGTCGAATACTCGAAGAGCGGGTTCCCGCACGGCCGGTCCCAGTTCATCTCCGCCTCGGCCACCTGCTGGGCGACGATGGCACTGACGCTGACAACGCCGTTGTCCGCCCGGTAGTCAGTAGCGAGTCGGGTGGCGAGCCTGACCACCGCCGCCACAGATTCAGGAGCCGCGCCCGCTTTTAGTCGAGTTTGAGGTCGATCGGCGATCCGTCTTTCACTTCCACGGCGAGTGGGGATTTGTCCAGGTTACCGTACACCTTGAGAATCGCCTCCTGATCGGCCTTCGAGGCGGTCGTTTTTGCTTTCGTCTTCTGCTTTCTCGCCTTCGCCCGGTCCTCTTTATCCTTGTCGTCACCAATTCCCTTATCCCCCTCGTAGGTTTCCGCCCTTGGAAGCGAGACCCAGACCTTGTGCTTGCCGACCACAGCCCCGCTAACGCGAGACTTCACAACCGTTAGCGAGTACTTGCCGTTGTCATCGGTCTCGCCGGTGCTCACGCCAGTTTCGGTAGCGGCGTCGGGGACAAACGAGACAACGAGTCCGGGAACGGCCTGGCCGTTGTGCGTAACCGTGCCCGACACGGAAACGATTTTTTCACTCCCCCCACACCCCGCGACGCCGAGAACGCCCAAGGCGAAGAGTGATGCCAGAGAGAAAGCACGGGAGAATTTCAACTGCGTTCGCATGGTCGAACTCTTTCGAGAAAATAGTAATGAAAAAGCGAAGTCCACCGCAAGGGCGGACTTCGCGCGGGAGGTCACTCTGATCGGTTTACCAATCCGAACCGGCAACTTTGCCGGAATTGGGGATGCAAACGGCCAACCAAGTCGCCTTGCTAATGCTGTTACTGATGCTCCGCACGCTCCCATCCCCCAAACCGATCTGCATCACGGGGTGAGCGGTGTTCAGCACGAAGAGGTTGCACTTATTCGCATTGGCACCGACATCGAACAAGTAGTTGGGGTTGGCGTTCGGGTTGGCCGGAATGTAGTTCGCGCTCCAGTCATAATAGTCCGTTCGGAGGCAGGAACCGGACGGTTGTCCGGGTGCAACGCCGTCGTTGATGCTCTCGTCGCCGTTGGTCCACCAGCCGAACGCCGGCCATTGGGCCCCGTCGCCGTGATCGGGGTAGATCCATCCCCAAACCGGTCCGATTGTTTTACTCCCCGAACTGCTGTAGCCGAGGCCGATCGAGACGTTGCAATTCTGAATCCGCTCGCCGACCATGACGGTGTTCGAAGATCCGTTCGGCATGGAGGTCACGATGTTGCCCTGACCGTGGGGTTGGAAGACCATCACGTTGCCGGCATAATTCGTCGAGGCATACCCCCCGGTTTTCGAGCCGCCGTTGAGTTGCAGCCCGCCCGTCGTGGAGCTATCCGATGGGCAGGTGTAAACCTTGAGTGGCCCGCCCGTGCCGATTAGCGCATCGTAAGCAGTGAAGTATGTACGGCTGGAATCGTTGGTACTCAAATTACCGAGACCGGAAAACTTGTTGAAGAGATTGTTTTGTTCCACGAACGGCAACAAGTGCACCAACCACGATCCCGTGGCGCCATCAGCCGAAGTCAGGCTGCCGCCGTTGAGGGGGGGAGTATAGCCGTTGTTCCGGAACGTGGCGCCCCAAGAGCCGATGGGCGGAACCTTGTTGAACGTGCCCTCGAAATTGTGGACCGCGAGACCAATTTGTTTGATGTTGTTGCTGCACTGTGCGCGAGCGGCGGCCTCACGCACTTTCTGTACTGCGGGAAGAAGCAGACCGATCAGGATCGCAATAATCGCGATGACTACCAACAGTTCAATGAGAGTAAACGCAGATCGACGCATCGAAGCCTCCTATGTGTGAAGTGTCACAATCAAAATCTTAGAAATCCGACAAGTATGGTGTGTGAATATTGCGTTAAGTTTGAAAATGCACACAACGCCTGATTCGGAGGTCGTCCGTCATGCCGGGTCAACGCATCGAATTTGCTACAAATCCCCTGCAGAACTTTCGCCGCCGCCGCCCGCTGACTGGCGTCGGGCTGCGTTCACCCTCATTGAGTTGTTGGTGGTGATTGCGATCATCGCAATCCTGATCGGGTTGCTGTTACCCGCCGTCCAAAAAGTGCGTGAAGCCGCCGCCCGAGCGACGTGTCAGAACAACCTGAAACAAATCGGGCTGGCGTTCCACAACTTCGAGAGCGCCAACAGTCGTCTCCCAGCGTGGGGGTTCGAGTTCAAAGGCCCCAACGTCAACCCCCGCCCCGCCAACCCGTTCGGCGACCAGCGGCAAGGGTTCTCGGCCCTCATCATGGCAGTGGAGTACCTCGAACAGGACAACTTGGCCAAGTTAGTGAACCGGAACATCTCCGTTCTGGACCCGCTCAACCTGCCGCCACCGGCCCCGACGGCCACCAAAATCGCCGGAAGAACGCCGGTCAAGGTGTTCGTCTGCCCGTCCACGCCCAGTGCCCTGGAACTCGCCAATTACGACATGGTGATGTCTGCGGATTTCGGGTTCCCAAGCGGTAACCGCTATAGCCGTACCGACTACTGGGCGTACCGCGGCATCGACACCGCCGCGGTCACCCGGTGCGGGGGAACGCCACCCGCGACCTCGGCCAGCAATGCCAACTCAAGTGGCGCGCTGAGCGTCGGCACGTCCGGCGGCGGACGGGGCAACAAGCCGTCCGCTGGCAACCCAATTCTGAGTATCACCGACGGCACGAGTAACACCATGCTCATGACGGAGGTGGCTGGGCGGGGGCTGAACGTGTACATGCGGGGTCGGTCGCTGATGGCTGTGGGCAACACCCGGTCGTCGCTCAGCCCGGTACCAGTTTTGGGGTACGGTAACGACATCGACATGTACGCCCGTGGGGTCTGGGCCGACATGCTCGCCACCCCCACACTAATCGGCCACAAGGACGTGACCGCCGGGGTGTCGGTGGACGGCCTCGGGTGCGACTTCATCAACGTGACCAACTTCCAAAGCCCGTACTCATTCCACACAGGCGGGGTGAACGCCCTGCGGTGCGACGGCTCCGTGGCATTCCTCCGCAGCACCGTCACGCCGTCCGCCTTGTTCGCCTTCATCACCCGCAACGGCGGCGAAGTGTTCACCCTGGATTAAAGCACGTTCCGTTTCAAGGTTACGTCCGGGTTAGCCCGACGCGCGAGCGAGGGGCCGACCGAACCCGACGCGCGCGTCGGGCTAACAAACTCGTGGCGTCAGCGGATGCGTGGGAGTTTGTCCCGGAACTGGTCGGCGCGGTCTTTGTCGCCTTGCTTGTCGAAGATCGTGACGAGGCGGCGGACGGCGAGAATTTGTTCGTCCTTGTCCTGGTTGAACACGACATCGACCCACAAGAAAGACCACATCGCGTCGCGGGTTTGGCCATACGCCAGTTGCGCTTCGCCCAGGAAACTGTAACCGACGGCTTTGGCGACGGGGTCTTTCGCTTGGTCGATCGCGTCCTGCAATTTCGCCACGAGATCAGCGGGTGGCGACGTGCCAGTGGCAGCGGGTGCGGGAATCTTGCTGGCGGCCCGCAAAACCCCAAGGCGCTCTTTGAGCGGCCCGGTTGAAAAGTCTTTGTCCTTCTCCAACGGACTTAACACGCCCTCAACCGCAGTCTGTTGACCAGCGCGAAGGAGCATCCCGGCTTCGGCTAATTGGGCTTCGGACTTTAACTCTTTCGGCAAGTCGACGACGTTGGCCAAGGAACGCAATACGCCTGCCGCCTTGGTGTAGTCGCCGAGTTCCGCTTGAATCCGGGCCGCCGTCCGTGACGCCGGCCACACTTCCCAACTCTTGCGATTCAGTTGCGCGAACGCGGTCAACTTGTCGAAAGCTTTCACGGCCTCTGTGTTAAAATCATCACCCGTTTTTTGGTCGGCGATCTTCGTGGCAAACACTGCTTCGCGGAACGTGAGATACCGCTTGGTTCGTTCCGGCGCTGCCGGGCCAGCTTTCTTCACGAGACTGGCATAATCGGTGAACGCCTTGCCGGGGTCTTTGCCCTCTTCCAGCCCGCGCACCGCCAGGACTTCGGCCATGTTCACGCCGGTCAACGCGCCGGGTTCGACCTTCAGCACGTCGTTCGCAAACACCGTTTTCGACTTGCCACCCGCGATAATCTCCACGCCCTTGGGCGTCTCCTTCACCTCACCCGATTCGGTCACGATTTTGCCGTCCGCGTTGCGGTCTCGGAACGTGACCTTGTCCACGCCCGCGTTTTGGGCGAGCGCATCCGGGGCGACTGCTAAGGCCAATAGTCCGATTGCGAGGGCCGTGAAATAAGCCCAGCGAAGGGGCATAAGAGAATCTCCTGCGTAAATCGGTTATCAACGGGCAGTTCCTGAATCAAGCGACTTGTCGAGGCGGGTTGACACGATACTCGGACCCGTCACGCCCGCGATCGTCAAGCCCTGAACCCGGAGTGGATCTAGATGTGATACTAGTGGAGAACCAGTCGAAAACACAATCGAGTTCGGGAAACCAAATCGAACGCATCGTCGCTCGCTGTAGGTCGAGCAACGAGCGGGAAAGCAGGTCAGTCTCGATCCGCTCGGCGAGTTGCCGTTCGCTACGGATGCTGTCAAGACCCAACCTTGCATCGCAAATCCCCCGAGACGATTCACCAAGAATCGTGCGAGCCAAGGGCGGTGCAACAGTGAGTTTCTCAACACCCGATTAGACCAGTGCCAGCTTCTTGCCGATCTTCCACTTGGTGCCGGGTTCGCGGATCACTTCGTGGTACAGCGTGTCGCGTTCGACCGGGGTGCGACCGGCTTCGAGGATCAGGTTGCGGAGTTCGGTGACGGTCAATTCTTGCGGGGAATCGCTGCCCGCGTCGTGGTAAATCTTCTCGTGGACTACAGTGCCGTCGATGTCGTCGGCGCCGTAGCTCTGGGCAATTTGTGCGATCTTCATCGTCAGCATAATCCAGTACGCTTTGATGTGCGGGAAGTTGTCGAGCATGATGCGGCTGATCGCCATCGTGCGGAGGTCCATCATGCCAGACGGCTTCGGAATGTGCGATAGCTTGGTGTTATCCGGGTGGAACGCGAGCGGAATGAACGTCTGGAACCCGCCGGTGTCGTCTTGCAACGACCGCAGTTTCAACAGGTGATCCATGCGGTGTTCGGCGGTCTCGATGTGGCCGTAAAGCATCGTCGCGTTGGAGCGTAACCCGAGTTCGTGGGCGGCGCGGTGAATCTTCAGCCACTCCGTGCCGTCAGCTTTGTGTTCGCAAAGTTGCGCCCGCACGACCGGGTCGAAAATCTCCGCCCCGCCGCCGGGTAAGCTGCCCAACCCCGCGTCGATCATCTCTTGAATCAAGTCGTGAATGGGCCGCTTGGTCATCCGCTGAAACCAATCCCACTCGACCGCCGTCCACGCCTTCAGGTGCAAGTCCGGGTAGTCGTCGTGAATAATTTCCAGGAGGTGCTTGTACCACTCGAACGGCTTGTGGTGGTGCAACCCGCCAACGATGTGCAACTCCGTCGCCCCCTTCGACGTGGCATCCCGTGCCCGTTCGAGGATTTGCTCGTCGGACATGACGTAGCCCTTGGCGGACTTCAAGTCCGCCCGGAACGCGCAGAAATTGCACCGATAGACGCACACGTTCGTCGGGTTCAGGTGCTGGTTGACGTTGTAATACGTGACGTGGCCGCTCTTCTTCTCCCGGACAAAGTTGGCCATTTCGCCAAGCGTGAACAAGTCGGCGTGCTGATCGAGATAAACGCCTTCATCGAACGAAAGCCGCCCGCCCGCAAAGACCTTGTCCCGCAGCCCCAGAAGTTTCGCATCGGTCGTCATGGCCAGATTCCCCCGTCAGTGTCGGACTTCGTTAAGGTACTAACCGTGATTCTGATCGGGCATACAACCGAGACGTTACGCGGGAAGAAAACCGGATTCACCACAGAGGGCACAGAGGACCACAGAGGAAAACCAATACCTGTATTTTTCTTCTCCGTGGCTCTCCGTGCCCTCTGTGGTGAAATCTGCTTTTGGGACGCTCGAATCAAAACGGGATCAGCAGCCACGCGGATAGGAACCCGCCACTGGCGACATCGACGCGATCGTACTTGTAATGAAGGGGGTTGCGGCCGGCGCCGAAGCTGCGGTCGAACGCATAACCACCACTGAGATCGAGTGACAGGCGTTCGGCGATGTCGAACCGCACGCCGCTAATCAGTCGCTTTTCTTGATAGAAGAAACGGTCGCGGCGTTCGGGGCGTCCGGTTAGAAAATAGCCCTCGCTGTCCCAATCGAAGCCGCCGTAAATGCGAAAGCCGGGCCGCGCTTCCCACGACACCCGCGAGTGAATTTGCGTCAGCGGTTGGTAGTTAAAATCAACCCGCCAATCCGGGGCCGGCCGCCACATGATGCTGAACGGAATGCCGATGCTCATTTTCAAGTCGTCGTCCGGATTCCAATCATAAGAGATGCCCGGCAGCGGAAACGGAACTTGGCCGTTGGGCTGATAGAAGAGCGAGAAGTTCCAGAAGTCACCTTCAAACGCAGCAGGCACCCGGACGAACCCGATGGCGCTGACGCTCATTTCGCGCAGGCTGTTGAACGGCTTGTCGCTCGGCGAACCGAACCGCGGAATGATGCCCGCAGACCAGCCGTTATCGAATCGGTGGATGTAAGCCACCCCGATGTTGATGTCCCACAGGTTCGACGGGAACCGCCGCCCAGTTTCCGGCAACACGGCTTGCGTTTGAAACAACATGTTCTTGATTTGAAACGACCCGGCCAGGATGTCGCGGTCTTCCAGCAGAATCGGAAACGGCACGTCGAGTTCTTGGCGCACAAACCCGAGCGTCGTCGGTTGCCCTCGGACCGGCCGTTCCGGGTACCACCAAGCGCGGTACCGTGGCGCCCGGTCATCGTTGCGAGTGAGCGCATACGGTTGCGGCCAACGACGCGGCTGCGGGTCGTCGTTGGGGTCAGTGAAATCAAACAGTGGATCCGGCGGAATGACATAACGAGGCGGAAGGTCGTCCTGTGCGAACGCCCCATCCGCCATCACCAGCATCAAAATCAGCGCGAGCCACCGGACCAAACCCGCCTCCTACGCTCCCCCAATCGCAACGTCATACCCAAATTGAACCCGCGAGTAAAGGTGGAGTGGCCCAAAGAATAACCGGCGTGATCCAGTCGCGGGTTAGGGGTTTGCCACTGGCAGAAGCCACTCCGCTGAGACAATCTCCACGGTTCGGCCTGGCCATCCACAATCGACCGCCCCGCCTAGGAACGGCCCGTCGATCCACGCCGTCACCGTCGATTCGCCGGGTGTTACCCACTGCGTCGCCACATCGAATTTGGCAACCTCGCGCCCGTCCGGCGTTCGGCTCATCCAATGGAAATGGAAGGTTTCCCATTGCGCCAGTTGACTGGTTCGGAAGCGGAACCGCACGGTCATGACATGCGGCGCGGGGCAACGCGGCAACGCCAGCCGCACGCGGCCCGGTTCCGCCGGCGGTAACAGTGCGGGAGCCGCGACGACCGAGACCATCTTCACCGGGTCGGTTGCAAAGTTCCGGGGCGGGGCAATGTCACGAGCGACGGAATGGCCGTGATCGCGGAGCGTCGGCCAAAACTGCGGGAAGCCGGTACTCCAGTAGAGCGTGTGCCGGTCCGCGAACAGGTTCAACGGCACTCCGGCGCGGATGTCGGCTTCAACCAACTCGAAACTGCGGTGATAGGGCAGCGCGTAACGACCACCGGCCTCATCATTCCCACGCACGAGCAGTAACCCGCCGACGGCTACGAACAGCAGTGACACCCCGGTGTCACTCCGGAACTTCGGTAGCCACCCTGCCGCAGTCAACACTGCCAGCGACGGGAGGAGGCAGGCAATGGCCGCGAACCGGGGCGCGAAACCGCTAGGTCGTGTCACCCCGATTGCAGCCAGAAATCCCAGCGTGCCGACTAACACAGCCAGCAACCCGAGCGGCACGCTTCTGCTTTCGCGGTCACGGCGGATTTGCCAGACTAACGCACAGCCCGTAACCACGGCGGCAGCCAACACCGGCGGCCCGTACCAGTTCGCCCGGAACAAGCTCATCGGCCCGACCGCCATCGCCGCCGCTTCGTTGACTACGTGCAACGTCTCGGCAAACGGGTTTCGTGGGGCGGACGGGTTCCGGAATGCCTCCCATGCCGTCCAACTCAGCCAAGCCGTCACCGAAAGAATCGTAAGGATCGCAACGCCATCGACGACGCGGACCCGCACCGGGGCTTTCGTCGCCAAGTGATAAATCAGCCACGCGATCAGCGGGGGCGCGAACACGAACCCCACCCCGCCGCCGAACGCAACCACGACTACGGCAAAAAGTGTCAAAGCAGTGGTGCGGTCACGCGGCCACGACACGGACTTCACCGTAGTGAAAATGGCGATCGACACCGCGAACACGGTCAACGTGAACGCGATCTGGTAGCCCATCAGCACGTTTTCGCAGTGGCCCCGGTGCAGCATCAGAAGTGGGAACCAGCAATCGGACCAACTCGCCTCACTACCGCGAATCGAACTCGATCGCAAGCGACGGGCCGCGACGATCAGCAGTGCCGCCGACCCCACGAGCAACCCGGTGGACACCACCATACCAGCGCGGAAGTCGGAGTCGGTCAGCCACAGCAGTCCGAGAAAGATGCCACGAGCCAGCGGGTAACAATGCTCACTGTGCCGCTCGAACAGCCAATCCCACTTCGCCGACGCGGAGTCGAAATACACCGGCACGAACGCCCACTCGTCGTTGACCGGCAGGTTATGCCCGTACTGGAGGACAAAGTGAATCAAATGGACCGCCAGCCCAACCAACACGACCCATGCCGCAACCAACCTGATCGACCGCTCGTTCCACCAATCCCAGACCCGCCACGAAGTCAACGCCATATCGAACCTTTCAAGCAGTCCAGAGGAACGAGAACGGGATCTAAAAATGCCTATTACCTTAACCCCAGAGCGTGTTCACAGTTCGAGTACGGGATGAACTTCGTCAGTGACTTCTGGAAAAAACCGTTTCCAGGATGGCCGATCTCGACTCGCGCTTTTCAACTCTGCCGGGTCACGGCGAACTAGCTACGGCTTTTTTGAAAAACCTGCGACAGGGACTTTCAATCAAGAAAAAAGATGCGAAACAAAAGATTAGTACCAACCCCACATACCCAATCAATACACAGAGTTTCGTAGGGGTATCTGCTGTCTCGAAGCGAGCAGACGGAAGCAGACGATAGAGAACCTTCTGTGCCAAAGTGTGAGTCATGTACAGCGAGTACGAGACTTCACCCAAGATGATCGCTGGCCGCGAATTCCATACTAAACTCGAACCTCCAAACTGAAGGAGTGTCAGAATTAAGAAGAAAAAACCGCAAAGTAGCGCCGCGATCATCAACCCGACAGGCAGCATGAAGCAAAACGCTCCAAGGGCAAGAACCAACAACTCCGGCAGCCAACGACTTGATGAGACGGTTGGACTCACGCATCGTTTACGGACGATCCAATAAATTGCAGCCCCTGTAAAAAAGGTGGGGACGACAAGCACCAACTCGTAAAACGGCCAAGGTTGCCAGCAGACCATCACTGCAATCGAACCGGCAAGCGTGGCCACACCGAACGCTATTGCTCGGAATGGTGTTGTCAATTGGCGTAGACCTCCAGTGACTGCGAACGGAAAAAGAAGGTAGGCAAACCACTCCGAGCTAATCGACCACGACGGGTAATTCCAATTCAGCCGAAAATCTGGCACCCAGGTGTGGACTAGGAGCAAATTCAGCACGAAATCCTGTGTCGAGTAACCGGCATCCGTGAGTTGATAGCCGGCACGGTTACTCACCTGAACCATCGCCGCTACAGCCAACAACGTGACGAGATGAACGGGATAAATCCGGGCCAGTCGCAGACACAAGAAACGGACAACCTCGTTCCGTCTCAAAATACTGAAGCGGTCGGCGTAATTGAACGACAGCACAAAGCCACTGAGCATAAAGAAGGCGGGTACTGCCATGTGGCCCAGTTGCACGATCGGTGACAGCAATTCGGCCAACGGGAAAAGCCGCAACACGTCGTTCCAGAAGTGGTACGTGACAACCCAAACGGCGAGAAAACCCCGCAACGAAGTGAGCGACGGAATCTCCCGAGGCGGCGGCCGTTTAGTTAATGGACCGGACTGCCCTTCGACCGAAGACATCCCCATGTTTCTGCCCGTCGTAGGAACCCGAAAAGACTTGGGGCATTCTATAGAAGGCTTTCGCGCCGTTACGAGGCACGAAACAATCGTGTTAAATGCGTTCTCGACAGGAAAATTGAACTCACTCTACCGGAACCGCTAGTTCTTCCAGGCGAACGATGTGGGCGAGTGCGAGGTGTTCGGTTGCCTCGGGCATCTCGCCTTCACCTCCGAAGGGCAGGATGACGCGGGTTCGTAGCACCAATGCTTCGTCGGGGTGGCGCACGTCTCGGCTACGACCGTCGGTGCCGTGAATTCGGAAGGGACGCAACGGTCTCGCACGGAGAAATTCCAGCAAATCCTGGGCAATCATGGTGATGATCCTCTTTCGTCGGCCCGCTGTGCGTGGCACTTCAAAACGCTCTGTTAGTTTAGAACACGCCACCCGCGAACACTACGCCTTTCGTAGCGTGATCGTCATGGACTGCCCGTCGATCTTGACAGTGCTGGTGTGACAGTCGGCTGTCAGTGGGGTGTCGCTCCAGGTGGTGGCTTGGGTTTCGGCGGCGGTGGTGGCTTGGTGGGTGGCGATCGCGTTGCGGAGTTCGACATGCTGGACGAGGTGCAGACGAAGTAAAAGCGGACGGTTCAGACGCTGGGGGCGGATCGAGACGGCGCAGGCATTGGGCCGCCCGATTCCATCGCCACGCGGGCGGTTGTTGTACGCATGAAATGTCGGAGACATCAGAGCACAGATGGGGCCGAACAGGCGGTGCAGCAGACCGACGGGGCATGTCGGCTTTTCCCGATTCCTAGCTCACTCAGCCCCGCCGGCAGATGAGCTGAGTCGTTCCATCGCCACATGCGAACTGATCGACAATCTCTTCTCGCCGCTCACCCCATTGCCCCCGCTCCGCAACCTGCTACACTTCCACGCAATCGGGTTGGCCGTTGTGGGCTGGCCTCGTTCGTGAGGGGGTGCCCCGAAGTTGAACACTCCGTTCCGTGAGCTTTGGTGCAGGACTGCGATACTGTTCGCGGTCCTGTTGTGTTTTCCGGGTGTCGGGTTCGGGCAGGAACCGAAGCCGTTGCGGTGGGGGACGGACCCGACTGGCGGGGCGCCGTTCGTTTATCAGGACGCGGCCGGGAACTACACCGGGTTCGAGTGGGATTTTGCGGCGTATTTGGCGAAGAAGCTGGGGCGGACCAGCACGATGGTGGCCGGGGATTGGAGCAACTTGCCGCAACTGCTCGACAAGGACACCATCGACGTGGTGCTGAACGGCTACGAACTCCGCAAGGATCTTTGCACGTCTTATGCCCCGACGCGGCCCTATTACATTTACCGGCTGGCGCTGCTGAGCCGCAAAGATAACGACGCGGTTCGCGGGTGGGCCGACCTGTACAGCCTGCGTCTGGATAAGGACCGCAAGACCATCGGCGTCCTCGGTGGCACGGTGGCGCAGGAATACTTGGAGAAAGAGTACAAGGACAAGATCGACCTGCGGTCGAACCAGGATGTCGCCAACGTCATCAAACTCGTCGCCGATTCACGGCTCGATGGCACCGTGCAAGACAGTCCCGCTGCGACCTACTTTCTGCGCGAGTACCCCGAACTCCGCCGTGCGGGTGACGCCATTCGACCTGGCTTTTATGTGCTGTACTACCGGAAATCGGACAAGGAACTCGGGGCGCAACTCGACCGCGCGATCAGCGAGGGCGTCCGCGACGGGTCGTTGCGGGCGATTTGTGAAAAGTACCATCTGTGGAACACGGACCAGGAACGCCTCGGGTATTGGCTCGATCAGCCGTGGCCTACGTTCGAGATCGACGACGATGCCGAGACTCCGGACGCGACCAAAGCCGCCGGCGAGAACCCGCTGCCCAGGCTGGTTAAGGAACTGGTCTATGCCGCGTTCGTGACGGTGAAGCTGGCGTTGCTGTCGTTCCCGTTGGCAATGGTGGTCGGGTTGATCGTGGCAATCGGTCGCGTGTACGGCCCGCGCTGGGTGAGCGTCCCGTTCGGGATTTACGTGGAAGTGGTACGGGGAACGCCGTTGTTGTTGCAACTGTTCATGATCTTTTACCTATTACCCGAGTTGTTGAAATCGCCGGGCATCGAACTCCTCACCGACATGACCGCGTGGCTGACGCCGATGGTCGCGGGCGTTCTCGGGTTGGCGATTAACTACTCGGCGTATGAGGCGGAGAACTACCGGGCGGGGTTGCTGGCCATTCCCAGAGGGCAGATGGAAGCGGCGCTAGCGCTGGGCATGACGCGCGGCACAGCGCTGCGGCGGGTCGTGGTGCCACAAGCTCTGCGGATCGTGATTCCCCCGGTGACGAACGACTTCATCGCGCTGTTCAAAGACACCTCGGCGTGCAGCATCATCCTCGTGGTGGAACTGACGCGGAAGTACAACGAACTGTTCAACTTCAACCGCACGCTCATTGTCGAACTCGCCTTCCTCACCGCAGGATTATACTTGTTGATGAGCTATCCGCTCGCGCTGCTGGCGGGGCGACTCGAACGCAAACTGGCGTCGCCGGGTCACGGGGGCAAGCCATGATTCACGTTACGCAACTTGTGAAATCGCACGGCCCGACCCGCATCCTCGACGGCGTCACTCTGGAGGTGAAGACGGGCGAAGTCACGGCACTGGTCGGGCCGTCCGGCGGCGGCAAGAGTACCCTGTTGCGGTGCATCAACGGCCTCGAAACGTTCGACGCCGGGAGTGTCACCGCGTTCGGCCACACGTTGACCGGCCACGCCGGACGGCCTCATGCCAACGCGACATTGGTGAAGTTGCGGCTGGCCGTCGGGATGGTGTTTCAGCAGTTTCACCTGTTCCCGCACCTGACCGCGCTGCAGAACGTGATGAGCGGTCCGCTGTATGCGCTCGGGACCAATCGAGAGCGTGCGGAACAGGACGCGCGACGGTTACTAGAGCGCGTCGGGCTTGGGAATAAGTTCGATGCCCGCCCGGCGCAACTGTCCGGCGGCCAACAGCAACGTGTTGCGATTGCCCGAACGCTTGCGGTTAAGCCCGCAGCAATCTTGTTCGACGAACCCACGAGCGCGCTTGACCCGGCGATGGCGAACGAAGTGCTCAGCGTGATGCGCGACTTGGCCGCCGAAGGCCAGACCATGATCGTGGTGACCCACGACATGGACTTTGCGAAACACGCCCACACGGTCCATGTCATGGAGCTTGGCAAGATCACGCGGAGCGGAACGGCGGGCGAAATGCTGGGGTGAAGTCCTGCTCCCTCCCCGTCTGCGGGGAGGGTTGGGGTGGGGTCGAACCGGCCACCCGATCCGGGAACCGTCCAACGACGTGAGGGAGTTTTCAACCCCCCTCAATCCCCCCGCAAGCGGGGGGAAGGAAGACAGAAGAATCTCGCACGTAGCGAAGCGAGAATATTTTTGAAGTTCACTTGAGGAGTGACCCATGTCCACCCAAATCATTCGTGTCGGCCACAGCCCGGACCCCGACGATGCGTTCATGTTTCATGCCTTGGCGAACGACAAATTCCCGACCGGGAATTACAAGTTCGTTCACCAACTCGAAGACATCGAGACGCTAAATCGTCGGGCGATGAACGGGGAACTTGAAGTCTCCGCCGTCAGCATTCACGCTTACGCCTACTTGCTGGACAAGTACGCGCTGCTATCCAGCGGTTGTAGCATGGGTGACAAGTACGGGCCGATGATTGTCGCGCGGCGGCCGATGACCGTGGGCGAATTGCCGAGCATTAAAATTGCCGTGCCGGGGACGTTGACGACGGCGTTTCTCACACTGAAGTTGTTGTTCGATTCGCTCGGCAAGAACATCCCCGTGAGTTACGACGTGGTTCCGTTCGACGAGATCATCCCGGCGGTCGAATCCGGGAAGTACGATGCTGGACTCATCATTCACGAAGGGCAACTCACGTTCCAGAACCAGGGCTTGCACCTCGTGCTGGACCTCGGCGTCTGGTGGCAAGACCGCACCGGGTTGCCGTTGCCGTTGGGCGGGAACGTGGTGCGGAAGGATATCGGCAAGCAAGCCATGTCCGAGATCAGCCGGTTGATTAAGCAGAGCATTCAATACTCACTCGACCACCGGGCCGATGCGTTGCAGTACGCCCTGAAATATGCCCGCGACATGGACATCACCTTGGCGGACAAGTTCGTCGGCATGTACGTCAACGATTGGACCCTGGACTACGGGCCACGCGGTCGGGAAGCGGTCCGGGCACTGTTGGACGCGGCGTACCAAGCGGGCGTGATCCCCGCGCCGGTTGCGGTCGAATTTGTGGAATGATACACTCTGGTTTATGCAAACTCTGTTCACGTTCCTCTCGCCACTCAGTACCTGCGGGTATTTGCCGGACCGCCGGTGGCAGTTGCGGTACGAGATTGTCGGCGAGATGTCACCCGAGGATTATTCCGCACGGTTGATGGCCGGCTGGCGCCGCTTCGGGCACGCGATCTTCAAGCCCGAATGTCCGAGTTGCCAGATGTGTCAATCCATCCGGGTGGATGTCAAAAACTTCCGCCCGGATCGCAGCCAGCGACGTGCCCGTAGGGCGAACGAAGCGGATGTCCGAATCGAGATCAGCACGCCCTCCGTATCTCGTGAGAAGCTAGCGCTCTACGACAAGTTCCACCAGTTTCAGACTGACCTGAAAGGGTGGCCCGAACGCGGCAACGAGTCGGCGGACGCTTACCTCGAATCGTTCGTGGACAACCCGTTCGTGACCGAAGAATGGTGCTATTTCGTCGGCGATCGGCTGATCGGCGTTGGCTACGCGGACCGGCTACCGATCGGCATCTCGGCGATCTACTTTTTCTACGACCCCGCTGTCCGCGATCGGTCCCTCGGCACGTTTAACGTCCTGTCCGTCATCGCTCGTGTCGCAAAGTTGGGGTTGCCCCACGCCTACTTGGGGTTCTACGTTCCGGGCTGCCGATCGCTGGAATACAAAGCCACCTTTCGCCCCAACGAAACCCGCCAACCGGACGGAACGTGGCAGCCATTCGTAGGGGTGTAACGCGATTCACCGTGTTCACATTCAGGCTCTGATGGTAAACTGATTGCGATTCGTATGACGTTGCCGGGAGTCGATCATGCCCAAACTTGTCTGCCCTGCGTGTGACGGTGCCTTTGACACCTCGGGTATCCGGTACACGGGTTGCCCGAAGTGCGGCGTAAAGATTGATACACGCGGTCCTGATGGACCCAAGGTCATGTCTGTACAAAATCGAAATATCTCTCGACTGGATGACGTGGACCCGAACGAAAAGACCGCCAACCGCAGGGATGAAGGACCGAAGTCGAATCGTCGATCCCGGAAAGCCACAAGCGGAGGGGGCAATAACTCAGATACTACCATGCGGTTGATTCTCGGGTTGCTGGTGGGGGCAACGGTTCTCGGGTTTGTGGTTGTCCTGGGCCTGTTCGTGTTGGGCTGGTTTGTGGTCGGCAATTCCGACGGTGGCAAATCGACCGTTACGTCCAATACGACGCCGGGTCGGGCGCAGGAGTCGTCGCAAAATCAACCGCAAAACGGCAATCAAGAGCCGGGCTTTCAACCCGGACTGTTTCCGCAAAATGGTGGCAACGGCGGCACGAGCTTTCCCACCCCCAAGGGTGACCTTCCGGGTATCGACCCGGCTGAATTATCCCCGCCGGGGCTGGAA
Source organism: Fimbriiglobus sp. (assembly GCA_043785105.1). Lineage (GTDB taxonomy): Bacteria > Planctomycetota > Planctomycetia > Gemmatales > Gemmataceae > Fimbriiglobus. The sequence continues at coordinate 17,258 of JAYVXO010000272.1, read as the reverse complement.
CAATTGCTCCCAGAAATTGAAGCGATGTTCCCACCCGGCACGTTCCCACCGGGTACGTTCCCGCAAGGGCCTGGGCAACCCAACAACCCAGGGCAGCCGGGACTGCGGCCCGGCCTTCGCCCGCCGGGCATCGGGAATGCACCGGGACGACCTCGTCTCATGATTCCACCGTTGGGACCGCGTGAAATAGCACCCCAGGGTCCAGGCGGGATTGTGGGATTGCCTGAGTTACCGGGAACAATTCGTCCCCCGGACGGGGCGGTGATGCCAGAGACGGCCTACGTGAAGTTGGCCAACCTTCGGTACGTCAAAGGGCTGAATCCGTTCGGCGAACTCGAAGTGGATTTTCAGTACCCACTTTTAGGAACTCCCAGTCGCTACGAGTATTTCCTCGTGAAAACAGCGGAAGGCACGTCCGAAGTCCGTGCCCAGACGGCCGGACTTCGGCGGGGCAACGGCATCGCTCGTATCCGACCGGCTCAGGGCAAAAAGTTTTCCGGCCCGATCCAAGTTTGGGTCGTGTTGACCGGCGATGAAGGCCCGAAGAGCGACGGTCAAATCGCCTCCAACACCGTCACGCTGGGTCAATGACAGGTTAAAAACTCACGCCACTCGGTTCGGTAGCCTTAGCAACACCGGCTCGTCTTCAATGTCGGCAACCCGGTTCATCACGAGGTTGATTAACCGCTGAACCTCGGCTTGGACGGCAACCAGTTCTTGCTCGGTTCGTTGGGCACGGGCCACGTCGATCGAAATCACGACGGCTTGCTCGTTGGTCGTGCGCGATTCTTTCACGCTCTCCACCGCAATGGCTTGCTCCGCGTCCGCCAGGGCATTTCGTTGTTCAATTGTTTGCGTTAATCGCTGCGACAACTCCCGGTACCGATCGTCCGCCTTGGCGGTGTCCTGGTTAAGCTGTACGCGACGGTGGTCAATGTCCATGCGGAAGTGCGTGAAGTGGCGTTCCCAGTGTCGGCGTAAAACTCGCAATCGTCGTTGTGCCAACGGCCCCCGTGGCCCGGTGGTGAGTTCGTCCTGTAAGTGCGCCGTCGCAACGGCAGACTCCGCAACTTCCGCCGTTGTCGTGATGAACCGTTCCCGCAGTTGGTCGAACTCGGCTTGGGCGAGCCGATACCGATTGCGGGAACTTTCCCACATTTCCAGCTCATTCTTGAGTTGCCACAGTTCCTGTTTGCGAGCCGCGGACCACTTGCGACAGAGGTCTGTCAGTGACGTTTCCCAGTTCAGAAGGTGTTCGCGTTTGGCGTGCAATTCGGATTCACTGCGATCCCGATTGGCGAGTGTCGTCGCCTCCTGGGCACTCAGCGACAATTGCCACGCTTCGAGTTTGCGGCGGAGATTCCACATGTCCACCGCACGTTCGCGGTGGGCCTGCTCCACGGCCGCCAGTTCGTGTTCTTTCTCTTCGACGGCCATTTCGCGTTGGTCAAGATTTCGAGCCAGGGCTTCAATCTCGTGGATCGTTTGGCACTCCGTGGATTGCCACATTCGCCGCGCCACTTCGATCGCCGCGACTTGCTCCGCGACCACGCTGCGTTGGTCGTGAAGGTCCACCGCCCGCCGTTCCAGTTCCGCACGGGCGTGCTGCAAACTCAGACGTTCGCGGTCCAACTCCCGGTCCCGTAACGCCAATTCGGTCAGCAATTCCTGGGCGTCCCGTTTGGCGTTCGAGTTCAAAGCCACGCGGTCATCGAAGCCCGGAATGATCGTGAGGCATGCACTCATCGGGGATGAGTTGCCCACGTGCGTTTCGAGACCGGCGCGTTGCGCTTCGAGTTGTTGCACCACAACCTGGCTTTGTGCGGCCCGCATTTCGAGGCGGGCGATTTCATCGAACAGTGCCACGACCCGGCTTTCCAGTTCGTGGTGTTTGGCCTCGTGGTCGTGTTCCGATTGAACGAGTTCCGTTTCGCGCTGAATCAAGACGTGCTGTTGGCGGGCCAGCGTTTCTTCAACCTCCTGGCGATCCGCGTGCAGGCGCCGTTGGCTTTCGGTAAGGAGTTCCCAAGCATCTTGCAAGCGCTGTTTGTAGTCATCCGCATCGGCGTGGAACTGGGCTTGTTGCGTGGCGTTTCGCGCCGCTTCGGCTGTTAAGCGTAGGCGGTCGGCAGCGATGTCGGCCCGTTCAGTGGCCTGGGTTTCTCGTTCCGCAGTCCGCTTGGTTTTCATCCGCTTCAAGAACCGGCCGTACAGTTTGCGTGCCCGAACGCGATCGTCCCGAGTCGCCTTGCGCATCCGGTCGATTTGAATTTTGCCCTGGGTGATCTTGGCGGTATCGCCTGCCAGACGTGCCCGTTCTCGCCCGCGAAAACCCCGCAGTTCCTCACGCTGCTCCGCCAATTCATACAGCAGACCGGCAAGTTGTTGTTGCCGATAATCGAGTAGCGTTGCCAGTTCGGATTCTTGCTCGTGAAGTGCCCGTTCCCGCTGGGCGATGTCCCACACCGCGTCCGATTCCACGGGACTTCGAGAATGGCCCACAGGGTTCCGTTGGGGCGCGACCTGAAGTGAAATCAGTTCTTCAACGTGCCATTCGAGATGAAACACGCACGGGCCGACTTGAACTTCATCTCCGTGCTTCAACAGCCCGGCGGACGTGGGCGAGCCGTTCACCAACGTCTGCTGCGAATCCCAGGATCGCAGCGTGGGGCCGGCGCCGGTCACACTGATCGCACAGTGAACTTCAGCGACCCCGGTTCCGGTCACTTTGACATCACACAAATTCGCCGACCCGATCATGGTGACCGTGGCCTGCAACGGAATTCGCGTCCCCCGTTGCTTGCCATTTTGGACGACGAGTTCACCGACAACCAACGGGTCCGTATGCGCAGTCATTTTCCGCCCCCAACCACCCCAGGCAGGACAACCATCACTCCTTATCGGTGAATCCGCTCGAAAACTTGAGAACGGCTCAAGAACGAGACTCTGGAGGAGCTGCGTAAGTTATCCGTGGTTCAACAGGACCGAAAAGCAATGTGTGCCGCGAAGCCGAAGTCGATTACATCGCTGAACTGCTGATCCACGCCGCGAAGCAAGCGTGATTGTGCCATGAACTGCAATCGAGTACAGTATTTCAAGGCGCATCGTTCCGTTGTCAATGAGGCGAATCCGTGATAGCCACCGAGTTGTTACCCCTAAGCCTGTTGTACGAACAGGACGAAACGGCATGGCTCGAAACCATGTCGATTCTCGTAGCCGAGGGCAAGATTGCGGAGATTGATTTCCAAAACCTCAGCGAGTATCTATCCGACATGGCCGGGCGTGATCGACGTGAAGTCACCAGTCGTTTGGGATTACTCATCGCCCATCTGTTGAAGTGGGAACACCAACCGTCCCGACAATCCGGGAGTTGGCGTGAGACTATCGAAGTTCAACGTCAAGAACTCGCCGACCTACTCGAAAGCGGGACACTACGAAATCACGCCACTGAAGTCTTGGCGAAAGCTTACGAGAACGCTGTTCGCCAAGCCGTCTCCGAAACCGGGCTGGCGGAATCCGCGTTTGCGGCGGAATGCCCATACCCATTGAATGAAGTGTTATCAGCACCGTTGGCGTAGCATACCGAGATAACACATGGCGTTTCGGGATTTCGCATTTCCGCAGGTCCAAGATCGGCTTGGCCTGCGGGTCGAGGATACGGTGTTGTTCCCTCATGCACCGCCGTTTGCGGTGCGGGATGAGTTCGCAGCGTTCGTTCGGGACGGGACCGCGTTGGCGTTGGCGAATAGCACGGAGAAGGCCAAATCGGAGTTCATCATTGCGCCGGTACTACTGGAACTGCGTCGATCGTTGGGGGCAACATTTGACATCTTTTCCGGACTGGAATGGGACGTTGATGCGGAGCGGGGGCTGAACGGGTACTGTGACTTCCTGTTGGGTCGCGGGGCCAGACAACACATCCTTCAAGCCCCGTTTGTCGCCGTCGTCGAAGCCAAGAACGATCTGATTCGGTCGGGACTCGGGCCGTGTATCGCCGCCATGTACGCGGCGCAGTTGAGCAACGAGCGTTCGGGTGTCACATTGGACGCTGTCTACGGCGTGGTGACCACCGGGGCGGCGTGGAAGTTCTTGCGCTTACGCGGCGACGTGCTAGCGGTGGACATACCCGAATACTACATCGACAACCTGCCGCAGGTCATGGGCGTCCTCAAGCTCATTGTGGAATCCCGATAGGGAATCACATGACAAAGCTACCGTCCCACGCAGCAATGCAAGCTTGAGTTTGACGAAATAGAACTCGGCACAAAGTCGAGCAAGTAGTATAACTGCGAGTAGTGAGTTACTCAAACTGCCACAATTAGGTTACTGATGCGCGTCAATGCTGTATCGCACACTAAGTCGGGTATCGACCTGACGGAGTTCCTTCCGAACTGCCTTGGCGATTTGAAGGATACCCAAAAAGCGATTCCGCGAATTGCAAAGGACCGGAGAATAACAGCAATAATCGAACAATCTTTATCGCAACTTCCGAGCACGCACGCACTTCACCTCGGAGATGGTCGGGTGATGCAGGATGTTCAACCGGAGAGCACTCATTTAGTGCTCACTTCACCACCTTATTGGACACTCAAGCAATACAACAAGTCTGCCGGACAGCTAGGTGAAGTCGAGGACTATGAACAGTTCCTGTTGGAACTCGACAAAGTCTGGAAGCGATGCTTTGAAGTTCTCGTTCCTGGCGGTCGTCTAATATGTGTTGTTGGAGATGTTTGCCTGTCAAGACGGAAAAACGGTGGGCGGCACACTGTTGTTCCACTTCATTCTTCGATCCAAGAACACTGCCGGACGATTGGTTTCGACAACCTTGCCCCCATCATCTGGCATAAAATCTCGAACGCATCGTTTGAAGCGGAGGGAAACGGTTCGCCATTTATGGGTAAACCATACGAGCCAAACGGTGTCATTAAGAATGACATCGAATATATCCTGATGCAACGCAAACCGGGTGGGTACCGATCGCCAGACCTGACTACCAAAATACTTAGTGTCATTCCCGAGGCGTGCCACCGGGAGTGGTTTCAACAAATTTGGACGGGGGTGACCGGCGCTTCGACGAAACATCACCCCGCACCTTATCCGGTCGAACTTGCTATGCGGCTGATTCGGATGTTCTCGTTTGTTGGTGATACAGTGCTTGATCCTTTTCTTGGTACTGGGACCACGACGCTGGCAGCGGCAAGTTGCGGGCGAAACAGCATCGGATACGAAATCGACCTCGACTATCTCAACTACGCACATAAGCGTGCTTTGGATAAAACCACAGGTCTATTCAACGCAGCATCAGTGACCGTACATCAGTAAGGTGACCATGAGCAATCTGCTAAAGGACATTGAAGGGCAACTATCAAAGGCTGTCCAACACTTCTGGTCTCAACGCGGTCAACAAGCTCAAAATCAAGGCGGGACAGACGGCGACAAAGATCGCGGTGATCGAAATGCCGTCACCGGCGGGAAGCACCTTGACGGGTTCCGGGAGTTGGTAGTTGATCTACTGACAGCATCGGGCCTTCAGCGAGCGACGATTTACTGGCGTCAGAAAACTGAACTACCTGGCTGGTTTCGAGCCGAAAAGAACTGGGATTTGCTCGTGGTGGCGGATGGAAAGCTTGTTGCGATCGTCGAATTCAAATCACAAGTTGGGTCATTTGGCAACAACTTCAATAACAGGACGGAAGAGTCTCTCGGGAGCGCAACGGACCTTTGGTCGGCATACGAAGAAGGAGCGTTCAAACCGTCCGAACGACCTTGGCTGGGTTACTTTATGCTCCCTTGAGGACGCGCCGGGTTCAAACAGTCCGATCCGCGTGAAGGAACCTCACTTCAAGGTCTTCCCAGAGTTCAAAGACGCTTCCTACGCAAAGCGTTACGAGTTGCTGTTAACTAAACTTGTGCGGTCCCGCCTCTACGACGCTACATGCTTCTTAATGTCATCTCGTGACGGCGGTATCAGCGGCACGTACCGAGAACCGAATGCCGAACTGAGCTTTCGTAATTTTGTTACCTCCCTCATGGGCCGTGCGATTGCTTTGGCACAAATGCAAAGTAGTGGGCCAGCTGAGCCGCCGAAAGTCGAGACCGACTCACCGACAAACAGCGATGATTGAGCTTCTGCAACTACCTTCAACGTAGAATGCACCTACCCCCCCACGTGCAGGTACTTCGTCATGGATCGCGCTCGTTATGATGCGTTTGTTAAGACGTTCTTTGAATGCGACCCGAAGGCGGTGACGGACATTTTTAGCGAGTTCCTGGCGGCGATGACGGCGGAGGAGTCGTTGCCGCCGGGGCACCAGATGTCGCAGAATTACGACACGGCACAGGCGAACCCGGAGATTCACGTTCTGCCGGGGAACTTGAAGGATGCGCGGGACGCGGTGTTCCCGTACTTCTGGGGCACGGACGGTTGGTCGAGTCCGTTGCACCTGGAAAACGTGCGTGGGCCGGCGAACTATGCGTCGCTGGTCGGGGCGTTGGCGTGCCTGTTGAAGAACCCGAACCTGTGTACCGACACCTACAGCCAGCGGTCCAACGAACTCGAAGTGAAGGCGATCACGTCGCTGGCGAACCTGATCTTTTACCACACCCAAGACCCGTGGGGCGTGTTCACGATCGGCGGCACCATCTCGAACATGTACGCCGCGAAGATCGGCATTGAGAAGGTGCTGCCCAACGCGATGCGGGACGGCTTACAAGGGGCGAACATTGCGGGGATCGCGTCCGAAGCGGGACACTACTGCAACCTGACCGTCGCCGGGTGGCTCGGCTTGGGCACGAAGAATCTGCACAGCATCCCGACGGACCGGAGCTTGGCCATTCGCCTGGACTTACTCGCGGCGAAGCTCGACGAGCTTTACACACAAGGCGTGAAGGTCGCGTTCGTGACCGCGACGTTCGGCACCACGGATGCGTTTGGCTGTGACGACATCGCCGGGATGCGGCAAATCGTGGACGAAAAGGCCAAGAGATACGGCGTCCCCGCGCCGCAACTCCACGCCGATGCTGCTGTGGGTTGGGCGCTCAGCTTTTTGAACGACTACGACACGACACGCAATCCGCTTCAGATGACACAGGCATTGTTGCCCGTGGTCCAGCGGGTTCAAGAAATGTGCAAGGGCTTGAAGTACGCCGACAGCGTGACGCTCGACTTCCACAAGATGGGACGCGGTCACTACCCCAGTTCGGCGTTCATCGTGAACCGCAAGGCGGACCTCAAGTACCTTGCTCGTAGCGTGAGCGACATACCGTACTTCCCGGATGCGGACAGTCGCCGCGATCCGGCACTGTTCACACTGGAAACCTCTCGCCCCGGCTTGGGGCCGTACACCGTGATGGCCTCGCTCAACGGCATCGGCTTGCTCGGGTGGCAAATGCTCGTGGCCCGTTCGCTCGAACTCGCCCAAATCCTGAAGCAGAGGCTCGAACAACTCGATTTCTGCAAAGTGCTGAACGCCGATACGGTCGGCTCGAACGTCGTGTTCTGGGTGCTACCTCGCGGTCGCAACGCCAAGCAAATCTTCGACGACCTCGAAGCGGGTAAGTTGTCTCCGGACGAAGCGCACCGCTACTTCGCCGAAGTCCGCCGCCTGTTCACCAAACGAGAACGCACGATGGACCCGGCCTTGGACGCGCGCCTAAGCCTGACCACAAGCGTCGGCTACCGCCCGCACGACTACGACTTGCCCGGCTGGAAAGCCGTGTTTTTCAACCCGAAAACGGATGAGTCGGTGATTGATCGGTTGGTGGAGAGCATTGAGGAGTTGGTTTAACACTTCAAACCCAGAAAGCCCACGAATGATCATTCGTGAGCTTTCATGGGCTGTTCGTGGGCTTTCGTCACTTTTCCTGTGCTAAGTTTCCTGCAACTGGTGAAACCACCTGATTGCGGGAGCGAACCCTTGAATCGTTGTTGCCGAGCGTTGGTACAGCCAGAAGCGTTGTTCTTCCTCGCAGTCTGGGCGTCGTTTCTGGCGTTATTCCAGGAACGCGGCTTCTACGATCCCGGCGCGTTGTGGCACACGGTTGTCGGCGAACGCATCCTGACCGACGGGTTCATGACGACCGACCCGTTCACGTACACCCACGAAGGCCGCACCTGGATTCCGCAACAATGGGGGGCCGAAGTGCTGATGGCACTGGCCCATCGGGTCGGCGGGCTGGACACGATGTTGCTGGGTTTCGTGACGTTGGTGGCGGGGTTGTTCACGTGGGTGTTTCTGCGGATGCGGCAAGCGGGGATGCACTGGGCACTGGCGGGGGTGTTGACCGGGGCGGTGCTGTTCACGGCGTCGTTTCACTTTTACGTCCGACCGCACATGGCCACGATTGCGCTGCTGGGTTGGACGATGGGCTGCCTCGTTGATTTCGACCGTGGGCGTGTCAGTAGCGCACGGCTGGCGGGGCTAATTCCGCTGTTCATACTCTGGACGAACCTGCACGCTGGGGTGTTGGGCGGGGTGATGACCTTCGGCTTGGCGCTCGCGGGCTGGGGCCTGTTGTTTCTGTTGAAACGCGGTGGCCCAATTCGATCGTGGCGAAGTGCGTGGTTGGTCACCGGGATTCTGGCATCCTGTGCGTTAACGCCGTTCGACAACCCGTTCGGCATGGAGATGATTCACACGTGGCAACGGATCGTCGGCTCCACCGTGTTAAAGGATGTGGTCAGCGAACACAAGCCGCTCGACCTGACGCAACGGCTCGACCAAGTCATCGCCGCGTGCGGGCTGTTTTACATTGTGCTGTTGGCAGGCGTGTTACCGAAGTCTCGCCGCGAGTTCCGCATCACCTGGCTGATTCCGTTGGTCTGGCTAGTACTCACGTTCAAAGGCATTCGCCAAGGCCCACTATTCGCCATCACCGCCGGGGTGGTGATCGCCGACTTCTGGCCGCACACCATTTGGCAGACGCTGCTCAAAAAATACGGCGATAGCCTTGCGTATGGCTCCGATGACGTGCAGCTTCGCCCCGTCACGTTCACGTTGCCGATCATTGCCGTTCTCACCGCACTCGGCTTGCAGGTGGGCGGTGTTGCCGTGCCGGTGATTGGCCACGGCTGGGCGAAACTCGACACCCGACTCACACCCACCGATTTGACCGAAACCATCGAAACCGAAATGACCCGCACCGGACCGCACGCCCGCATCCTGAACGATTGCAACCTGGGCGGGTATTGGATTTATCACCATCCGAAATGGAAATCGTTCATGGATGATCGCTTTGAACTCTTCGGCGACGCCTGGACGAGTGCCTACGTCGATATGCTTTGGGAGCATCCGGAGAAGATCGAAGAGTACGCCGACCAGTACGGCTGCACCCACGCCCTCGTCGCCACCGACCCCGAGCAACCGCCACTGGATGCGTACCTGTCAAAATCCCCCCGCTGGCAAGAAGTCGGACGCAGCGTCCGTACCGTGTTCTACAGACGGGTAGCTGTGCGGGGGGAGTGATGGGGGAAGACCACATTTGGCAATCGGTAACGAATTTATTCGTCCTTAACTAGCCAAGACAGAGGCACAACCGCCTCTACGCTGGCAGGTGTTTCACAACTGCTTTTTGTTACGCTTCCATATGAAAATTTCGCTTTATAAACCTCAGACCGTACCCGAACTTCAACTGTTTCATCTCTACTATTCACTGCGATTATTGATACTTTGACTTTTGGATCGGTTGTCCAAACGGCACGTCTTTGATGCAAAAGGTCAATTCGACCCTCGCCGTCAAATGCAGTAACATACTTGATGAAACGACGAAGTGCCAATGTGTCAAGCGGGAGTATATACATGTTGTAATCCTTTCCCGACAATGCAGTATATTCTGGAATGATCAGATGACATCGGTCTCCAGGTTTGGGAACCCATACTTTCTGTATAGGGTTAGGAGTCTCTGGTGTTGGGACTGCCTGTGGTCGCACTAATAAAGGCACTGTACTCGAAATCGGTGGGATGGATGTCCCGCCTAGTGACGGGTCTGCCCGCGGTCCTACTTTTGTGGGGCCAGGAACTTCGACTTGTTGTACAACCGGGACTTCCCGCATCACTTGCACAACTTCATTTTCGTTTGGTCTCTCGTAAAGCCAAATGGTAATCCCACATCCGGTGACAAGACCGACAAAGAGTGTAAAAATCGAGATAAGGAGAGTTTTTGGCATAGTAGTAATGGAGTTATACTTGGGGTGTTTGTATTTGTATTACAACTAGAAATTTGGTAGTGTCTCAGTTTGCCAGTAGATGCCCATAATTTCTGGTCGTTCTAAACCAAACTGAGAAACTACGTCGCTATCGTGTCAAACCCGAATTGGGCGGCGTAGGCTTCTCGGGTCGCTCGGACCTCTTCGATTACACTATCCAATATCATCCATTCCTCCCATGAGTTCTTCGGGAGTACAAATCGTCGGAGCATTGTATCCTACCCCGCGACAAACCGTATCGACTCGCTTTCGTGGCACTGCGTTGGCTACTGATTGGACTTCCCCGTTAGGCGAGCGTCGGAGCGTATGCCTGACGTGGTCTGTGGTAAACCGTTCTTACTTCTTGCTTTTCGATATTACACTCGCGCAATCAGGATCGTGTACCCGCGGTTGTCGATCGACTCGACATCGCCGAAGGTTTCGACGACTTCGGGGATGGTTTGGACGGGCATTTTGGTCACCAGGAAGAACCGCCCGCCGGGGCGGAGCAGTTCGCGGGCGCTGGCGATGAACATGCGGGCGACTTCGGAGTTGGCGTAGTACGGCGGGTTGGCTAAACACACGTCGAACGTGCTCGGCTCCAAGCCTTCGAGCGACGCGCTGAGGTGGATGCGGTAATTCTTCAGTCCGTTGGCTTTCGCGTTTAACTCCGTCAGCGTCGTGGCGCGCACGTTGCTATCGACGAAAACCACGCTCCCCGTTTCCCCGACCCACGGGCTGGCTAAACAGCCGACCGCGCCGTTGCCGCACCCCATGTCGAGGACCGTTTCGCCTTCTTTGACGCCAACACTTTGGGCCACTTCAAGCATGGCCCGTGCGCCGCCGTCCATCCGACCGTAGCTGAACGTGCCGGGCCAACTCTCGAAGCTCATCGACGGGTCGTCGCCGATGCGGGCGTGGAACGTCATAGCGTGGCGACGGCGCGGTTGATCGCCGGTGCGGGTGCTCCAAAATGCCATGCCCACATCGCTGGTTGGCGATTCGCCGTACTTGCCAAAGATACGTTTGTGCCACTTCGCAAACTGCGTGTCCTTTTCGTACTCCGACAGCGTGATGAACCGCCCACCCTCCGCGAGAACGTGGTAGCCTTGCTCCACCATGTCCAACTTCAACTCCCGGTCCGAAAACGCCGCCGCCGGGAACAGCACGGTCTTGAAGCGAGCGGGTAAATCCCACAAGTCGGGTGCCGTCACCACTTCCGCCGTTAGCCCCTCGTGGGCCAGTTTTTCGCGCAGCCTCGCTGATTGGAAAACGTCCATCTGGAAGCAAGTGATGTCGTCGATCGCCGTCGCCCCTTCGATGGGCACGAACGGGCTGACTGTTGAGTCTTTGCCTTGCAAGCCTGCGATCATTTGCGTGACCGGCCAAGGTGGTCCCATTGCGATCAACACAGGCGCCACAATACGGCTCTGCACGACGGGGAATAAATCCGGAAGGTGTTTCATGCGGCCATTTTATCGGGGATCGGGGATCGGGGATCGGGTTTCTGTTTTTTCTGCAACTTACCCACCGAACCCCAAAGCCCACGGATGATAATCCGTGGGCTTTTCACCCGAATCGCCAATCACCCAAACGGATACTCAACCTGCAGTGTCTGCCGAAGTGCCGGAGAAGTCAGCGTTCGTGTCGCCCCGTCCAGCCACGTGATCGTCACCGAATCCACCGTGGCCACACTACCCAAACCAAAGTGCGCCACGGGTTCACAGGACGCGGAGTCGATGACACGAAGTTGTTCGCGGCCACCGGCTTTCAGTCTAACTCGCGCGCCGCGAGCGGGTGCGCCGAACCGGGTGAGTGGCTGAACCCGAAGCCACCCGTTGCCGTTCGGCGGGGTCTTGAACAAGCTGAGCGGTTGCGCCGCCGATTCGCCGTGAAGCAACATGAGTTCGAGTTGCCCATCACCATCGAAGTCCGCAACCGTCGCGGCGGTGCCGGTGCCTTCCGGTTCGGACGCCGCGCCGCAATCGAGCAACCGGCATTCAGGCATCCGGAAGAGCCGGTTCGGTTCGGCGTGGTTGTGGAAGAAAAGTTCTTCAAAGCCGTCGTTGTCGAAATCGGCCACCACCACGCCTTGCACCGAACTCGGCATCGCCAAGGCCGGTGTCGCTTGATCCCGAAACGTCCCGTCAATCTGCCGGATCAACAGACGGTGCGCTCCGTTGCGGCTGGTCGCACAAAGATCGAGTCGCCCGTCACAATCGGCGTCAAGCACCGTCACGTGGGTCCAGTCTTGCGGGGCTTGCAGGCGGTAATCCGCCGAGGCGTTCTCGAACCGGCCGTCGCCCAGATTCTTGAACACCTGACCATCGACGATGAAATCACAGCGGTCGGACACGAACATCCCCGCCCATTGCGGGACGCGCAAGGTGTCCAGCTTCAACGACGGTGCCACGTTCACCAGCCGCCCCGTGCCGGTGAACTCCCACCCCTGACCCGCCACGAAAAATCCGTACCGGCCCGTGCCACGGCGGTCCATCACCACGATGGTTTTCGTGGCCTCGATGTCCGCCATGCGGTTGAATAAATCCGCCCACTGACCGTCGGGTTGTTGACGCCAAAGATGGGATCCCGCTTCCGTGGCGACGAAGAGTTCCTCCCGGCCATCACCATCTAAATCCGCTGCGGCCACGCCAATCGACGCGAGATTCTTGCCTCCGAACATCGGGAACGGAACCTCACGCATGGCCCCCTGAACCCACTTCAATACCCGCCCTGGCGACCCCGCAATCACCAACTCCATCACGCCATCGCCGTCCAAATCGCACACCACTACGTCCGCATCCAGGCTAGGCGGGTTCACTGCGATGAGTTCGGAAACGTCCGTGAACATGTCATCAACCTTCGCGTTCCCCGAATCGCAACACAGAGCTTCGCGTAAAGTCTTGAAGCAATGTTTGCGATTGGGCTTCACCTCATTAATAGGCAGAAATGGATTTCCTCAAAAAAACCTTTCTCAAGTTTTTGAGCAAGTGTTGAAAATGGTAGAAAACGTCCATCAACTTGCCATTAACAAGCGGGATAATTCATCGGGTTCGGACCACCGTGCAATATCCGACAAATCTTCTAATTGTCGGAAGTCCTCAGTGGACCATACATCGCTGGTATCATCGAATAGCGAGACAAAATGCAGAGACTCTGGGCCGACTTTGAGTTGGCTCAAATCGTGCCATGCTGCGACCACGTGATCTGTGATACGACGAGTGGCACCTCGACTACCTGTACTTAGCACATGAACTAGCGAACTTCGCTCTGCGGTTCTTGTATGAAAGTTGATTGGCCAACTCTTTCCAGACCTGCCAGACAACTTAACATTCCGATCATGAGGGATACTTTTTTCGACGAGGAAATCAGCCACTTCGTCCGTTACCGATTCCGCAGCACGAAGTCTGAACGTAAACCAAATATCGGCAGTACGGAGTGCAGCCTGTGAAAGTCGGGTGACAGCTAACGCCAGGTTTTCCCCGACTCGATAGCGAACTTGCAACATCCCGCGGTAGAACTCAACACCGTGAGTCAAGCAGATGTCACTAATCATTTGATTTTGTTTAGGTGAGCGACGCGGTGCGATAGTTTGCATTTTAAGCCATCGAACGGTCTCACCCAGATCACTTAACGTCACGACTTCTGCTTCAAGGGATGGTTCCCAAAACACATCAATATAGTCTCCGTCTGGATACATGTATGGTGTGCGAATGCGGATATAGTTACCAACATTCGCGCACTGGAACAGTTCGCTCATCTGTTCTTGAATCAAATGACATGGTGCTTTCATGAAAACAACCTCCGCTGTTGTGCTGGCGGTGTGTGCATAACCCCTTGATGCTCTATCTTCGCTTCGGAACAGAACTCTTTCCATACTGCAACTGGATCAGTAGCTGGTTGCGTAATATCATGCGGAACGTAAGCATGCTTGTCTCGGAATTCATCCGTCCAACGATGTTTGTGTTTCTCACCGACATTTTGGCAACTCGGATTGTGGTGATCCTTACCAAGGTCAAGAGCATAAATGCGGCGACTACTTGCATGGATGATGGCGAAGGTCAACGTCTGAGCTAACGAGTTATAGCTGCCACGAACGAATAGCGGGTAACCCGCTTGGGATGTAATTTCCGCGCGGAACTCTACTGCGGGTGAATGGTCCTCGTCTTCAGCCCACGAGATGTCACCAATAATGGCCTTAGTTAAATCGGCGAGCAAGGCTAGGCATTCGATTTCGGTGAAATCCATCAAACAATCTCCGTAACAAAGACAACATAACAGCCCAAAAATATTGGCATGTTAAAAATGTAAAGCATCCCAGATTCTCCGATTGGAACCATCTAAGTTGCCATTTTTTGACCTTGCTAACACATCCTCATTTCCCTGCAGGGCGAATCAATCCCTCGGTGGGGCTGCTGGCGTTGGCGTACAGTTTCTTCGGGATGCGGCCCGCGAGGTACGCCAGCCGTCCCGCTTCGATGGCGTGCCGCATGGCGTAGGCCATTCGTAGCGGGTCTTGGGCGCTGGCGATCGCGGTGTTCAGCAAGACGCCGTCGCAGCCGAGTTCCATTGCAACCGCCACGTCGCTTGCCGTGCCGACGCCGGCATCGACGATGACCGGGTAGTCCGGGTCGCCGTCCTTCAGGTATTCCAGAATGATGCGGATGTTGTTCGGGTTCAGGATGCCCTGGCCGCTGCCGATCGGACTGCCGGCGGGCATCACGCTGGCGGCCCCGGCTTCCTTCAAACGCTTCGCCAGCACGGGGTCGTCGCTGGTGTACACGAGGACTTGGAAGCCCTCACTCACGAGTTGTTCGGTCGCCTTCAACGTGTCGATCGGGTCGGGGAGCAGCGTCTTTTTGTCGGCCAAGCACTCCAGCTTCACCCAGTCCTTGCCGGGGTTGTTCAGGTTCGTCAGCAGTTCGCGGGCGAGGCGAGCGTGGCGGATCGCGTCCTCCGCGCTGAAGCACCCGGCGGTGTTCGGCAGGATCGTCAGCTTCTGCAAGTCGAGAAAATCGAGCAGGCTCTGGCCGTCCTTGTCGAACAGCCGTTCCCGCCGCACCGCCACGGTCGTCACCTCGCACCCGCTGGCCACCATGCACTGCCCCATGAGTGGGTAGCTGGTGTACTTCCCGGTCCCCGTGAACAACCGCGACCGAAACGTGAACCCGCCGACCTTCAACGGCTTGTCCACCTCCGGCTGCCCCCCGCCCACGAGGGTCACGATCTCGACCCCGTCCCCGTCCTTCAGCACCGTCACCGAGTGCAGCCCGCGCGACACCACCTGCCCGTTCACCTCAACGGCCAGCTTCGTCGGGTCGCGCGCCAGTTGACGCAACAAGTCCGCCACCGTGAGCGGATCGAGGAAGTGACGCGACTCGTCGTTAATCGTCAGTTGCGGCATCGGCAAAACCCGTGGCAGAAACGAAGGACCGTTCCTGTCAGGTTATCGCATCCGCGCCGGAGGGAAACAGCAGCATGAAGGGCAAAACGGAATGGTTGCGGCATATTATTTTCCGGGCAGGCTGATGGTGGCGGGATTTGTAGGTCGTGGTCGAGGCTTTAGCGAGGCCCGACATGAGACGGTGAAGGGAACAGGTGCAGCCATTTATCCGTGGCAGTCACGTGTCGGGCCTCGTCGCCAAGCCTCCTCGACCACGACCTACAAAACCGGCGCGAAACAATTGCCAGACACAACGGGAATCAGCGAATAGAAAACCGACTATGAAACACAGATGAATTAGCACTCGTGAAGTCAGATAACAGCGAGGCTAATATACTGAACATTCTGACATCCAGATGGGACTAGCCGAAGCTGCCGGACTGCATGGCTACGCGGTGGATGAATCGACCGATCTTTTCGACACACCTCTGCGGGCCGACTCGCTCGCGGGATTATGTGCGAGTAATCAACCGATGTCGAGCCCGACTTCGCAGCTATCGGAACCGCACTGCGTTAAAATACTGCTTCTACCGTTTGGCCACTGTATTTCAAGGTTTTCTGCATTGCCTATAAGGCGATAGCCCATGTACTGCATTTGTAGTCTCTCGACTATAAGTCCTTCACCGGGTACAAAAATTAGTCGTAGGACTACGTCTCTTGTTCATGCCTAACCGTTACGCTTGGTCCTGATACCTCGACATCCCACGAGTCTGCGAATACAGCCCACTCGTTCTGTCTGATGAAAAGGCTCGGTCGGCTTTCGTCATCGAAGAAGAGCGCGGTAAGACGATATGGCCCGCCAGTGACTTCTGCATCCTCAACTTTAAAAAGAGGCAGGCTGGCAACTTGCAAAAAAGTCTTGCAGTTACGAAACGTCACGCCTGCTAGCTTTAAGAATGGTCGCGTAAGAGTCCCTTCAATTTCGGAGAAAGCGTAATGGGTTCTTTTGGCGGCAGGATCCGCATTTGCCTCTCGTAGACGATGATCGGAAAGGAGATTGCGAGTCTTCTTTGCATGACACGTGGGACAGAGTAGTGTGATCCCATCAGCTTGATGTTCACGAGCCTTCGCAAACTCAGGATCGAAGTGCTCATATTCAACCAGTGAACCGGAGCAGAAAATACAACCAAATCCGCAGCGTTGCCTAACCGCGCGTTTGACGGGTTCTGGAATATCTCTGCTGAGGCCGAACTGATTTCGCAAATTGCGAGACCTATCCCGAAGATAATTTTACGATTAGTCTGTATTTTAATTGTATTCATCACCTAATTTCGCGGGTGATACGCCAAACGTCACCAATCCGCTCACACCAGTTCGCGGATCGGCTTGCCGTCGGTGACGAATTGGGGGTGGCCAGTGGGGGCAACGCTAAAGCTCAGCCGCCAGCCCAGCCTATATGACCTCCGAACTTCCGGAAACCACAATAACCGGCTCAGTCCGCAGTAGCGTTTGGTTCGTCATGGGCTGACGGGCTACGCCGTCAACGAAGACGAGGCCACTCTCTTTTTCGCGCTTCTTGATGTCTAGAAACATTAATAGGAGTTACGCAGTGGTGTTGTGAGTCGGGTTCTCGAAGTCCCGCAGGGTGGCTATAGTCGCGGGCATGAGCCAGCCCAAAGTCTCCGCGCTTGA
>JAYVXO010000271.1:0-9612 GCA_043785105.1 Fimbriiglobus sp. | reverse complement strand
CAACGTGCCGGGACAGGACGATGACCCCCAACATCACGCGGGTCAGAACGGGAGTTCTCGAACGCGGTTTTTTGGTCGTGTGTATGGGGTCCACTGTACCATCAGTAAGCTGATGCAGCATGTACGATGGGCCGTTTTCGCCTCGGAAACCCCGAATCACGGCTTGAAGTAGCCGAACCCCTCCTGCTGCTTGCGAACGACCTCGACCGCCCCGGAGGGTGTCGTCGTGACTCCGGCCAAAAGATTGTCCTTGGGGATCGACTTGTCCCGCAACGTGTTCTCGCACGCCTCGAACCTGACTTTCGCCTTGACGAGTTCACCCACTGCCTCGGCGTGCTGGCTCTTCTCCTTCACCAACAGGTCGATCCCCGCTCCGTGGCAAACGATCACGATCTCGGCCTCCCCCGTGACCTCCTTCAGGATGTTGGCGACGTTCTTCAGGCCGTGCTTCTGCCGCTCGGCGTCCGAAAAATTGATGTGGACAACGACCTTTAACATCTTCGCGGCCTCCTTGAGCGATGGTTTGTCGTCGGCACGGGAGCCGACCGTCGCGCCGGCCAGCACCCCCACGATTCCGCCGACGACGAGTGCGAATCCGAACTTCCTCATGACACGATCCCCTAGGTTGACGGTTACCGCTCCAACACAATCGTGACGACGTGGTTGTCTTCCCCCTCGTCCTCGGCGGCCAGCCCTTTGGAGAAGTGGGTTAACTGCACTTCGATCTTCTTGATGATCGGGAATTCACGCAGCGTGCTGATGGCGATGCCGTGGGCCATCACCGACAGCGTGGTCGGCTCGCTGGCCGGCAGGCTCTTCTTGCCGACGTTACGGACGAACTCGGTAAGTTCCGGGTTGCCGATGCCCAACTCGCCCTTCTCGTAGGTCTTGGCGTCCATGAGCCAGTACCGCACGTCGGCCCGGAACCGCCGCTTGACCGGGTTGGGTTCGGGCGACCCCCTGTGGACCGCCACGTTCGTGAAGTGGATTTTCGTGACGCCGTCCCACGTCTCCGCGAGGACGACGCGGGGGGCGTCTTTCTTCGGTTCGTCGGCGTGCGAGATGGCCTGTCCCATGCGAATACCTTCCAGAAAAACAATGAGTGCGGCCGCCGCGACCGCAAGGACTGCGACACGGCGACCCCACGCGGAATTGCCCGTTGACGAATCGTGTCTCAGTCCTGCCATCGGTTACCTGCCCGCTCATTTCTTGAAGTCGGCCCTAACGATACGTCCGGGCTTGGGCGTCGTCACGGGCGAGTTCTTCGTGACCCAGTCGCGGACCATTTCGTGCTGAGTCGCGTGTTCGACCCGCGTCTCGCCCTTCGTGAGTGTTTGGTAGTTGTGGCCGCCCCCGGCCATCATCGCGTTCGTGACCACGCTGTACTCGTCCTTCGGACTCCACCGGCCTTCGGTTCGCTCGACGTGCCAGACCCTGCTGCCCTTCGCCAACTTCGGGTCGTATTGGAAGCGGATGCCCGCGACTTGGATCATGCCGCCCACCTTAACCGCCGGGTCGTCGGTGAAGACGTTCTCGACCGCCTGTTCCAGAACCTGAATAATTTGCGCCCCCGACAGCCGCATCGTGACCACTTTGCCTTCGTGCGGCACCATCTGCCGCAACTGGGCGGCGGAGATCGGCCCGGCGGGGATCGCCACCCCGTAGCCGACGCCGGGGAGCAGGGCCACGTCGGCACTCGTCCGCTCGCGGAGGATGTCGGCGAACAGCGAGTCGATGGGCGACTCCTCGTCCCGCCTGCGGGCCTCCTGGCCGGCGAGCGTCTGCGCCCGCACCAGCCACCCGCCCGCCTTACCGACGACCTCATCCATTGCCTTGGTGTGCGGCTCAAGCAAACGCTTCAGGAACCGCTCGGCGGCAGCGTCGGCCTCCACCCTGCTGTGATCCAGAAGGGTCAGGGAACAGGTGTGGGCCGTGACCTTGCCCCCCTCAACGGTCAACTCCAGCCGGCCCAGGTCGGACCCGTGCGCCCCCGCCTGGACAATCAGCGTGGTGCCGACCGTCTCGGCCTCGGCCATCCGGTTGTGGCTGTGACCGCCTACGATCACGTCGATCCCCGCGACCGCCTTGGCAAGCACCTTGTCGCCGCCCAGCCCGAGGTGAGAGAGGACCACGATCAGTTCGGCCCCGTCGCTCCGCATCTTCGACAGGTAGTGCTTGACGGCGGGGACCGGGTCTTGGAACTCGACCTCGGCCACGTTCTTCGCCGCCGTCGTCCAGGCCGTCTTCTGGTAGGCCAGCCCGAGGATGCCGACCGTCACGCCGTCCCTCTTCTTGACGACGTAGGGCTTGGTGAACAGCCTCCGACCCTTGCGCTCGATAAGGTTGGCCGCGAGGACGGTGAAGCGGGCGTCCTTCATCCGCTGCCGAAGCACCTCCGTGCCGAAGTCCGGTTCGTGATTCCCGATGGACATCGCGTCGTAGCCCAAGTGGTTCAATGCCTCCACCATCGCCTTGCCTTCCGTCAGGTCGGCGATCATCGAGTCGCCGAGGAGGTCGCCGGCGTCCAGCAGGATGGTGTGCTTCGCCCCCTTCTTCGCCTGGGCGATGGCCCCGGCAAGACGCCCGAAGCCGCCGATCATCTTGTCTTTCAGGTCGCCCTCCCACCCCGTCCAGGCGGTCAGGTGGCCGTGGATGTCGTTGGTGTGCAAGATGGTTAACGTCGTCGCCCGGCCCCGGTTGGCGCGGGCGGATCGTCCGCCCCAGCCGAGTAGCCCGAGGACGAACCCGCCGGCCCGATAGATAAACGACCTGCGACTCATGACTGACCCCATGTCCACTGAACGTCCCCCTGCCGACCTCGTTGGCCGGCGGGGGGACAAAACGAATTCCCGACCCGGAGGAATTCGAGAGAGCGACATCCCCGGCCTTCACCGGCCTCACAAGCAGTACAGGTACGCGACCAAATCTGCCTTCTCCTCGTTGGTGAGGTTCAACTCCAGAATCAGGTTGAAGAACTCGACTGTGTCCTCCAGGGTGAGCAGCCGACCGTCGTGCAAGTAGGGCGGCGAGTCCTTGATGCCCCGCAACGGGAACGTCTTGATCGGCCCGTCCACGGCTGCCATCCGCCCGTTAATCATTTGGGGCTTGTAGAACCGCTCCACCTTCAGGTTGTGCATCGAGTTGTCGGTGAAGTACGGGGCTGCGTGACAGGTGGCGCACTGGGCCTTGCCCGTGAACAGCTTTTCGCCCCGCAATTCCTGCTCGCTCGATTTCTTCGGATCGAGCTTGCCCAGGACGGTCAGGTTCGGAGCGGCGGGGAAGTCCAGGAGTGCCTGGAACTCGGCCATCGGGTGAACCTGACTGCCGCGATCCAGCACGTTCACCCCCTTCTTCGTGGCGATCACGATGTCGCCGTCGAAGTACGCCGCCCGCTGCTCGAATTCCGTGAAGTCTTCGACCGTCTTCAAGGCCCGTTGCGAGCCGAACAGACGCTGGACGTTCACGCCCCGCAAGGTCGGCGTGTCGATGCGGTGCCGGAACTCCTGGGGCCGGATGTCCCCGACGAGGTGCGTGGCCCCGTTCGTGTGGCCGTTGGCGTGGCAGTCAAAACACGCCACGCCACGGCTCGGGCGTTCGCTGCGGCGGTCGTCCGTCAGGTTGAACTGCTGTTGCGCGAACGGAGTCACCAACAACCGCAGCCCCTCCAGTTGCTTGGGATTAAGGACGCCGTTGAACAACTCGAAGTAGTTGTCGATGGTGACGAGTTTGCCTTTCGACACGTCCCCCAAATCGAGCCGCGTCGTCAGGTACATGGGCGGGGGGAACTCGGGCAGGAAGTGGTCCGGCAAGTCGTAATCCAGATCGAACCGCGTCAAGTCTCGCCCTTCCTGCTTCTTGATCTCCTCGATGTGGAACTTGGGGAAAACCATGCCACCCTCCGGGTGATTCGGGTGCGGCAGCGGGAGATACCCGACCGGGAACAGCCCCTTCTCCCTGATCTCCTCCGGGCTGAGTGCGGCCAGCTTTTCCCAGGTCATGTCCTTCGGCAGTTTAGCCCGCGTCCCGTGCTGGACGCGCTTCCCGCGCGACATGGCCACGCCCTTGGCCGGGCTGTCGCTCAGGTCGTATCGCTCGGTCAGCAGTGTGGCGTGCTTCTTCGCCCCGTCCGGCTTGGCCGCTTTCATCCGCTCCAACACCGTGGCGAACGCCTCAGTCTGATCCACGGGCATGTAGCTGGAACTCTTCTTCGGGGCGTCCTGGGCGAGGACAACGACTCCGAATCCGCCCAACACCGCCGCGATCAGACACATCGTCTTCCACATCACAACACATCCTTCGAGAGAGAGAGAGAGCGGAGAGCCGGGACGGTCACCACGGATGACTCGCGCCGGCTGACAGGTCGTAATCCGAGTTGTTTCCAGTAGGTTCGCCATCACATTCACGGCAACCGCCTCGGGCCGTCGCTCGTCACCACGGCCCGCTCGTCAGGTCAGGTCAGTGTCCGTCCCCTTCTTCCGCTCCTTCGGCATCTGCACCTCGTACCCGAGTGCCTTCCACGCCTTCCAACTGCCCGGCACGTTGTAAACGTGTTTGAAGCCCATCCGTAGGAGCAGACTGGCGGCGAGGCTTGCCCGGTAGCCGCTGTCGCAGTACACGGCCACGGGCTTGGTTTTGTCGAGTCGTTCGGCCTTCTTCGGAAGTTCCGGCAGGAAGATGTAGGACGAGCCGGGGACGTACCCGTCCTGTCGCTCGCCGGGCGTCCGCACGTCCACGATCTGGAGGTCTTTCGGAGGCAGGGCCGCGTTCAGTTCGTGGACCGACATCTGCGCCATCGCCGTAATCGGCAGCCCCTTGTTGTTCCACTCCTCCATGCCGCCGAGGAGGTAGCCGCCGAATTTGTAGTACCCGACCCGGATGAACTGCCGCTGCACCTCGGGCAAGTCGGTGTCCTGGGGTAGGACGAGGAAGACCGGCTTCTGCGGGTCGAGCATCCAGCCGGCCCAGATCGACAGTTCCGCCCTCGGCCCGATGTTCAGCGCGTTCTGGATGTGACCGCCGCCGAACGCCAGCATCTGGCGGTTGTCCACCAGTTGCACGTCTCCTTTGCCGACGGCCTGTTCAAAAATCTTCGGGGCCATCGCCGGACAGGTCGGCAATCGGCCCAGCACCACCGGACCCTCGGCGTTCTCCTTCTTCATGCGGGGGTAGTACACCGGCTCGGGCGGGGCGGTGAACAGGACGTACTCGATAAACTTGGCCTCGTCCTTGAACTGGAGGGCCGGGTTGTTCTTCCGCTCGTACCCGATGGTCGTGACGAGGCGGTCGCTGATGTTCGCCCCGCACGGCGAGCCGGCCCCGTGTGCCGGGTGAACGCGCACGTCGTCCGGTAGCTTTAGGTAGAAGCCGTAGATCGACTTGTAGAGTTGCTTGGCCAACCCGCCGGTCTGCTCGTCGCCCAGCAGGTCCGGGCGACCCACCGAGTTTGCGAACAGGCAGTCCCCGCTGAAGATGGCGAACGGCTGGTCGGGGTGGTTGCTCTCTGCGGCGAGATACGACATGTGTTCGGGCGTATGGCCGGGGGTGTGCTTCGCGGTCAGGATCACCCGCCCGAGGTCGATCGTGTCGCCGTCTTTGAGCTTTTCGTGCGGGAACCCGTACTTGGCAGCGCCTTCGGCACTCACGCACACTTTGGCCGTCCCGGTGCGGTCAGCCAGTCCGAGACACCCGGACACCAAGTCCGCGTGGATGTGCGTCTCCAGGGTGTGGGTGATGGTCAGTTTGTGCTTGCGGGCCAGTTCGACATAGATGTCGATGTCCCGGCGGGGGTCGATGACCGCAGCCTTGCCGGTCGCTTTGTCGCCGATCAGGTACGACAGTTCGGCGACCCCCTCCGTGAGGACCGTCTCGAAGATCATGCTTGCCGGCGGCGCGGCCTGCGGCTTGGTGTCCGCTGCACCCAGGGTTCCCGTTGCCATCAGAATGCCTCCCATGCCGATGCCTCCCACTTCCGTGATGAATTCCCGACGCGACGTTGGCATGATGAAGTCCTTTGTGTTCGTGTCGAACCTGAATCGGACGCCGCTCGGCACGATGGCCGGATGACACCGGAGTTGGCATGTGGCTAAACCGCCGTCGTGGCGCATCACCTCAGTGAGTCGAAAGAAACAGATACGCCGTCATCACCACGCCGAGGCACGCTAGCATCAGCGTCACGGCAACCCCGAGCGACCATGCCGTTGCCTGGTACGGCTCGCCCCGCTCCAACCGCCGCAACAGGCGGATGTGCTGCACTACAGCCGCGACATTCACGATCACGCCCAGGATCAGCAAGCTGCCGCCGATCCAGACGGACAACCCGGAGGAAGGGAGAGGCTGCGGCTCTCGAATCGAAGCCATTTCTCTCATGAACAGCCCGAACTTGGCGACCACGAAGCCGAACCCCATGAGTGCCAGCCCGGTTCGGACCCACGCCAGCAGTGTCCGCTCGGCGGCAAGGCCGACACGGGGGTCCAACGCGGGCGGCTGATCCCCGACACGGTCGGTCATGTTCTGGCCCCACACTCAGGATGAGGAACCGACACGGATGCCGGGCTTGGTCGCCGGGTCATTCACGGTGGCGGTTGACTTGCCCCGGCGGGACAGCAGGACGATAGCGGCGAGGCCACCACCCACCAGCCCGGCGATCCACAGCCACGGCGAGGTGCCGGTCACGTCGGGGAAGGTGACTTTGCCCATGTCGCCCAACCCTTTGATGACGGGTTGGAGTGCCGGGAAGGCGACGACAAAGGCCAACGCCCCGGCCAGCATGCCCAGCACGCCGACCATCGCGTCCGGCTTCCCCTCGCCGCACGCCGCCACGCCCGTTCCGGGGCAGTAGCCGTAGACGGCCATGCCGACACCGAAGCAGACGCCGCCCAGCAGCACGCCCCCGAGCAGAAACGGCTTGACGTGCAAATTCGCATGACCGGAGGCTGCCAGGGCGTAGATGCCCACGGACCCCACTACGACGGCGGTCCCCATGATCTTCACTACGGTCCAGTCCTTCAGGATGAACTGGCCGATGATGACCGAGAACTTCGCCACACGTCCCTTCTGCAACAGGACGCCGAAGAGGATTCCCGTCACCAGACCGAGCAGCAGGCGTTCGGGTGAATCAAACATGGCTCGATCCCTTCCGCCCGTACAGGGCGAGCGAGGTGATGATGGCGGCGGCGAAGAAGACGGCGGTGAACACCCAACTGGACACCGCCAGTTGCAGGCTGCCGCTGATACCGTGGCCGCTGGTACACCCGTCCGCAAGCCGCGCCCCGAACATCATGAGTGCGGCAGCGGCGAACGCTGCCGTGAGCCGAAGCAGCACACTCCCCCCGAACCGCTCCCGCCACAGGGCCGGAACTGGTTCGCTGCTGCGGTCGCCCGAGAGCCAGGAACTGAGCAACGCCCCGACGAAGACGCCGAGGACGAGCATCCACCCGAGGCCGATCTTCGGCGACTTCCCCGCTTCTGCCTTCTTGGCGAAATACTCGTTGGTCTGCTCGGCCTGCGGCACCACGGCTTTCTCGGCCAAGGCGGCGGTATGCTCGAACGCCGTCGAGACGCCCAGCGGGTGGTCGGCGGCGGCGAAGGCGAACCAACTCAACACGCCGACACCGATGCCGACGACGTAGGGCGACCACGACTTCATGGTCAGCGGGTTTGTCACAGTCGTCCTCCTTCGTCGGAAGCCCGATTCAATTCTGTGTCAACGGACTGTTGCTTCGCGTCGTTGGCCTTCCTCGGAGTGTCAGACCGACACTGAGGTGCGATTCAGGTCGTCCGCACGCCGAGGCGGGGGAGGACGAAGAGCCAGAGGATGAGGAACCCGATGGCCAGTGCCACGGGCGTGACGTCTCGCCATTCCATATGGAAGCCCCTTTCGTGGGGTTGGTGGTATTCCTGCCCGACTATTTAACTCGAAAGCAAATACTGTACCTGAGTTGCGCAGGGTACGGTTTGTGCCGAAGGTGATGGGAGGATCGACCATTTTTGATACTGTACGCGCCCCCTACATGGGCAGAAGCCGGTTTGTGTACACCCTAACCGATGGACTCCGAACGATTACGGGCAATGATGTGCCTGAGAGCGAGATGCAGAGTTCTCATGCGCGATAAAATCCCGATGGCGGTTTCTGGAGATGATGGCCGGTCGGTTCGCAACATTGGCCGATCCGACGCGGCTGGAGATCATCCATTGCCTAGTGCATGGCGGCGAACGGAGCGTGACCCAGATCGTGGAAGCGACGGGCCACCCCACCCGAATGTCTCCATGTAGTGGACGCCGAAAACTGGACCACGGGTAGACCTCCGTTGTTGGGGGTTTGATCGTGGTCGGCATGGGGGGTTCGCATGAGTTACAGTCCTCGGGTTCATTCGGCATCGGTCAAGGCTGAGGTGGCGTTGGTCAAGGACGATCGGACGTTGAGCGAGGTGGCGGCGCAGTACCCGGTTTCTGTCAAGCGGCTGCCGGCGTGGAAGTCGCCGATGGCCGAGCCGGCCGCGGCGTTCCCTGCGGATCCAGTTCGCCGACGTTTCTTTCGCAGCGTGTTGAACGACCATACTCGGAAGTCGGCAGGTGTAGGTCTTCGGCGTGCAGGTGATTGGCACGCATCACCACTTCGCCCGTCGAACGGTGGCGACCTCGGCCTGCCCGATACCCGTTGCCAGGGCCAGCGTCATCAGGCTCCGCTCCCACGGTGTGGCATAATTTCAGAGTGTGTCGAGTTCCGGGAACTTGTACGTCGCCACGCGGGCGGGGCCGGTCTTCTCCGCGAAGTAACGACGGTCTTCGAGTTGCTTGAGTTCCTTCACGGCTTGCCGCCGGATTGACCACCTACGCGCGGCTCAATCCGGCGGCGCGGAAACGCAACGGGGCGTGGCCTGATTTCAGACCAGTTCAGCTCCTTTGCGAGGGGCGCGAAACGGCGTAAACTCAACGAAAAAGCCACTTGCGACTGACTGTCGCAAGTGGCTAAGGTGGAGGCGCCGGGAATTGAACCCGGGTCCCGTGGCACTAACAAGCCGGTCTCTACGTGTGTAGTTTGTCGTTCGTTCCGGCCTACCCTGCGGTCGCCGGATGTTCGTTTACAGTGCTCCAGACAAACGAGGGTCACTGCGAACTATCGGTCAGAAAGTTTAGCGGGCACGGCCACCGAACCGGACTTGGTTGCCCTCGTCCTCTGGTGCCCACGAGCCTGACTTGGCGTCCGAACAGCAATCTTTCAGGCGAAGACTACGGAACGGGGCAGGTAATTACTTACGCTGCCAAAGAAAACTGCGGTTCAGCAGTTAAATTTTGATTGGCTTTTTACGAGGCCAGCCGATCAACCTCGACACGCAACCCTGCCCATCACTTTGCCCGGTCGAAACCAGATCGCCCCCGGACTGGTGCTGGCAAGCAGCACCACAACTATACGCAGTTGAGGAGAAAGTGGATAGTGGACAGTGGTTAGTGGATAGGAAGAGAGTGTGTAGTGGGTAGTGGTTAGTGGATAGCAAGAAAGTCATTCTTCTGCTTTGCTTTCCACTCTCCACTCTCCACTCTCCACTCTCCACTCTCCACTCTCCACTCTCCACTCTCCACTCTCCACTCTCCACTCTCCACTCTCCACTCTCC
>JAYVXO010000270.1:0-9706 GCA_043785105.1 Fimbriiglobus sp. | reverse complement strand
TGACCGCGAAGTGGCAGATCGTCCAGGATGCCGTCCGCGCGTACCGAACGACTCCGCGATACCGCCTTCAAAATGCCGCGACTGCGTAACTCCTAACTTTTCTTTGGCCATCGCTAACCACCCGTGACCCCGCCGGAGGGCACCCATGCCGCGAACGAATTGGCTGCTGAGTTTGATGATCGGATGCGCGGTCGCCGTGGGGGTATCGTCGGGTAAAGTTTATTCACAGACGTACACTTGGAACAACACCACTGGCGATCTTGGCGTCGGGGCAAACTGGATCGGTGGAAAATCCCCGACCGGAGCAGGTGCGATTTCTGAAGCCCTCACGTTCGGTGGCTCGACGGCTTACACCGCCAACAACGCGGCCACGTTCAATCAGTTGCCAGTGTACTACGCAGCGAACATCACATTTACCAACACGTCTGGCGGGGTCACTCTTACCGCGACAGGAACCCCATTCAACCAGATGGGCTTCCAACTCGGCGGCCTTTCTCAAGGCGGTAGCATCACGCAAAGCGGCGCCGCAGTTGCCGCGATCACGGCCCCTATTTATTCCCGATACGACAATGGCAGCGGAAGCCAAACACTCAACATCCGGGCTAACACCAGCTCGGGTCAACTCACACTGGGGGTGGCGAACAACACCAGTGCGCAGTTCCGGGGTAGCCAAGGTGTCACGTTCCTCAACAATTCGTCGAACGCGATTCTGATTGGCAATTTATCCCGGCTGGGAGGCGGCATCAACGTGTCCTCCGGCAACGTGCAGCAACTGGTTGGCGTGGGCGGTGGGGTCGGCCGGAACGAGTTAGGGAATTCACCGCTTATTGTAAACAATAGTTCATCCATCAGCTTGAATGATTACGGCGGTGATAGTACCCCCAACAGTGGGTTTGGTGGGCTGTTCGTTGACACCACTGGAAGTGTCACCGGAAACGTCCAAGTGACCGGCGGTGGCAGCGGCAGTGTGACGAACCAGTACAGTGGCACGCTGAACGGTTCGCTACGCATCTATCGGACCAACGGGGGGTACGTGTTCAGTGGCACCCAGTCGGCCACGGGCAAACGGCTTGATTTGCACAATAACACGTCCATGACCTTGAGTGGTACGTTCAACGCTTCTTCGGGAGCGCAGGTAGACCACGGGTCGAGCCTGACGCTCAGCGGCAACGAGCGGCTCTCCGTTGGCACGACTGGTGTACTTCAACTGGCTGGCGGGACCGTCACGCTAACCGGAGCGGCCAGTACAAACGTGACCCAAACGTTCGCCACCAACGGCGCCCTCTCACTCACCAGTTCACTCGGCTACTTTGGAGCGAGCAGGATCATCGCGACGGCCGGTACTAGTGGGACGAGCACCTTTTCGATCGGCACTGCGGGCGGGAACACAGCGCTCGCCGTAGGTACGGCTCAGGGACCGGGCACGTTGAATGTCCAGACTAACACAGGCGGTGTTGTGCAATTCTTTAACACCCCGCTTACTAACGGGCTGATTGGCGGGGGGGTCACCTTCGGTTCAACTTCCCTTGAATGGGCCACACTGTCGGGTAACAACGTCGTCGCCCTTTCCAGTTATCAGACCAACACCAATCCGAACACCTGGGTTGCAACCGACAACGTGAAGGTGGCCGTCGCCCCGACCGCCAACTTGACGGCCAGCCGGACGATTAACTCACTCAACATGGCATCGGAATCAACGCTCACTCTGAACGCCGGAACCACACTGACGATTGGCACGGGCGGGATCATCGGATTCACGGCAGGTACTGGATCTTCTGTCAACCGATTCCAGGACATCAGCGGCGGTACCCTCACGGCCGACACCGCAAGCGGCGGTTGGCTGCGGTTCACACTGGGTCACGGTAGTTCCACCAACGAGACATTCCTGGGTGTCAACTCGGTGATTGCCAACCAGGGGGCAAACACGGTCGGGCTTGTGAAGAGTGGGATCGACACACTCACCCTAAGTGGGGCGAACACGTTTAGCGGGAATGTCCACGTGCATAGCGGCACGCTCAGCATTGCCGCAGCGAACAACCTTGGCGGCACCCCGACAGTATTCCTAACTGGCGGATCACTCGAAGCGACTGCGAATATGTCACTGTTCCAGCGGCTAGACGTGGGTGCTTCCTCTGGCACGGTGAAGGTACAATTCAGCACTCTCACCCTTTCTGCCGCGAACCCGATCCTTGGGACAAATCGCGGAACATTCACGGTCGGCGGCAACAGCGGCACACTCATCTTGTCGAACACCGACGGGGGGGTCGCGGACCTCTCAGTTCTACAGGTTTCATTCGGAAACACTCTCCGGCTCGGGACACGCACCACTGGTGCCAGCCTGCTCGGGGCATCCACGATTTTGAACCTGACTGGCACACTCGACGGTTCTTGGGGGAACACGATTGCCGCTGGTGCTGTGAACGGAAGTAGCGCGAGCATTTTCCGTATTCGCGGCGGCAACACGCTCACGCTCGGGGCGACCGACAACCCACAACTTGTCACGTTTGCAGGCGCCTTCACCCAGGACATCAACGGGGTCAGCAGCGCGGTCGCCGCTAACTTGGTGAAAGTGGGTGTTGGCGTGCAATGGCTTTCGGGAGCGAGCAGCTACACGGGCACGACCAGCTTGCTCGGTGGCACGTTAAAGATTGACGCGAACGTAGCCAACTCGACCAACGGCCCGGTCGGCAACGCGACATCGGCCATCTTGCTCGGGAACACGACGGGTACCGACGACGCCACCCTTCAACTGAACGCCGGGTTCACTTTTGCCCGCCCGGTTACGGTCCAGACGGGATCGACCGGCTTAGTCGTCTTGAGTAGTGACACCAATAGCCCTGCCGGCCTGTCCACTTTGAGTGGGGCGATCACTCTCAACCGCAGCGTTGAAACCGCCACTCCCCAGAGTAACCTTCTAATATCCGGCGTGGTTTCGGGCACCGGCGGGATAGTAAAATCGGGGAATGGTACTCTCACGGTCACTGGTAACAATACGTATGCAGGACCGACCTACGTCAGCGACGGAACACTCGTCGTGAACTCCCAAATCGGTAGCGGGACTGGTACGGGCGGCGTCTTCGTGACCCAGAATGGTACTCTCGGCGGCAACGGCCGTCTTGCGCCAACAGGTACAAACACGGTGACGGTACAAGGGGGGATTACGGCAGGGACCGCAGTGGGGGCTAGCACACTGACAATTGCGTCGAACGGGTTGACGCTGGACGGTGGGGGATACATCGTCAACCTCTTCGGCACAGGCTACACAAATGCGTCTACCGCCGACATCAGCAAGCTCGCAATCACAGGAAACGTACAAATCAGCAGCACTTCGGTTTTACGACTTGACCTGTCCGCGCTGTCTGCATCTCAGGTGACTTTACTGCGGACGGGAGTCGGTGCCGGAAACTCGCGGGTTTACAACGTCATTGAGGGGACCGGCAGCGTCAATAATTTTCTGGCATCGAACTACGGCATTTTCAGCCTGGGAAACTTCGCGGCTGGCGAGTGGACCTTTGTGACATCACCCACCCTAGGTACGGTCCAAATCCGTTTCACCCCCGTGCCCGAACCGGCGAGCGTGTTCGGGGTGGCGTTGGCCGGGTTTGCTGTCTGGGCCGGTATTCGCCGTCGCTACCGGACGTTGCGCAACACTACGAATACGGAACTCTGCGTTGAGTGTGCCGTCTGAACGAGTTGGGTCTTGATGACTACACAGGGGTGTTTGCCCGGCTGGACTAGTCACCTTGCCAAGCCGAAAAAACACGGTAAAAATAGCACAGTAAGATAAATGGGAATCGAGCAGGAAAATGTCACGACGATTGAAGAGTGCAGTCTGACACAACGAGTTGACTGAAAAATGGTTGTCACCTGGAGAGGTGGCTGAGTGGTCGAAAGCACCGCTTTGCTAAAGCGGCGTACGAGTAAAATTGTACCGCGGGTTCGAATCCCGCCCTCTCCGCTAAACACTTGTGCAGTATCTTGCACCGAATCGCACGGGGAAGCAGTAAGTGCTTCCCCGGCTTCGTTTTCGGTCAACTCCTTCCGCTCCGTGCTCTTTCCTGCGGCTATCTGCTGCGCTCGATTTTGCGCCACTGGTGCGCCGGTTTCTGCGCCGCCTGTCGCGCGGTCGAAGTGGTCCTCGGTCGTCTGGGCGTAGTGCTTCAGACTCACCTTGGCGTTGTGCCCCATCCACCGGGCCACGACGTGAACCGGGAACGTTTCGAGCAGTTCCGTCTCGCGGGAACTCCGCAAGTTGTGGAACAACCGGGGCCACGGTTCCAGTCCGGCCCGTTTCACCAGCCTTGAAAACGGCGTTCGCAAGTTACAACTCTTCCACCCCGTCGGGCTGTTCGCCTTGGCCAAGTGGTTGCCGCCGACGACGTGCGTTTGACCGGGGGGGCACAGCTCAAAGGCTTCTTCCAGGTACGGCTTCAGGTCCGCGAACAGCGGGACGGTGCGGCTCCCCTTGCCGTCGTACCGGTCGGTCTTGGGCGAGGGCACGGTCACCCGGCCGCGGGCCCAATCGACGTGCCGCCACTCCAGGGACAGCACCTCGGACGGGCACCGCAGGCCGCCGAACCGGGACAGGGCGACGATGGTTCGCCACGTCGGGTCGGCCATGTCGAGCAGTTTCCGGATCGACTCGCGGTCGATGAAGCGCTGCCGCAGGCTGACGTTGGCCGCGGGGATTTTGACCTCCGCGAACGGGTTGTCGTCGATCAGCTTGTGCTTGCGGGCGACGTGGAAGAACGTCCGGGCGAAGGACAGTCGCTTGGCGATGGTCGCGGCGGCCAACGGCTGTGTCAGCAACCACGCCTTGAACTGGTCGGCGTCCCCCGCCGTGATGGCCCGCAGGGCTTTTTCGTCGCCGAAGAACGCGACGAGGTTCCGGCACGGTTGCTGCCAAACTTCCAACGTCGCGGGCTTCACGTCCGGGCGGTTTAAGATGTAGGACCGTAAGAATTCGCCCAACGCCGCGCGATTCAGGGCGTCGATCAGTCCCACTGAGGCTAGTTTGGCTTTCAGCGTGTCGCCGATTGTGGCCAACCACGACGCCGTATCCCGCGTGAGTGGTTGACCGCTCAATTTGGCGGACAGCAGTGCTTCCAGGTGTCGGCAAACGCTCTCCGCGCTCTTGCGGTCGATCTTTCCCAGACGAACCGCCTTCCGGCGGCCGTCGGGGGCAACGAACAAAATCCGTCGTCGTCCGTTCGGGTCGTCGGCAATGGACGCCATGATAAAATTCCTTTCCTGAAGTTAGTTTAGTCCGGTAAGCCGTTTTGGTCCGGGAACAGTCGGCCGGTGCCGAAGGTGGCCACGTGGTACGGCGCCGCGTCGAAGGCGGCCACGTCCTGGCCATCTTGGCCGCCTTCGACGTTTTCGGGGGGATTGTCGCGGCTTCCCGCCACGTTTTCCCGAAGGGGGCCAAGTTCCTCGCCGCTTGGCCCCCTTCGCGGCCCGTGGCCACCTTCGGCACCAGGTAACTGCCACGTCCACCCCCCCGAGAACGTGCTCTTGAGGGGGACAATATTCAACGCTTCATTGGCACGTCGGACCGTCCTCCAGGTCAAACCCGCCTGCTTCAACTGGGCCTGGATCTCCTTCACGGCCACCGGGCCGTGCGCCAGTAACGCCCTCAGCCACTCCGCCGCCGCGTCCCGGCTTGCGGCCGACGGTCGGCCCGCAGCCCCGGGGGAGCCGTTCGGCGTCATCGTGTCGTCGGCGTGAACGCCTTCGAGGGGTTCCGGCTCCCACTCCAGCCGGACGGGGGTGCCGCCGATCCGGAACGCCAAGCCGGGCGGCGATTCGCCCAGGTTGCACTTGCCCGGCAGCAGCAACTTGCGGGTGCGGTCGCCCTCGTCCGCCGCGAGGTGCAGGACCGACCGGGCGAGGCCGACGAACGCGCGGCTTCCCAGAGCCGTGTCGTCGGCGAACGCGGCCGCCGCCTTCCGCGTGTGGCAGACCAGAAGCATCGCCACGGAGCACTCGGCCGCTAACGCCGCCAGCGGCGCCAACAGGCCGCGCACCTCGTTATCGCGGTGGGCGTCCACGTGCCCGCCCAGGTAGCTCCCGACGGGGTCAACGATCACCAGTTTACAACCCCGCAGCGTGGCGAGGGCGTCGCGGACGAGTTCGACGTTCTGCAAGTCGAACGCGACGGACGTTTCCTTGCCGCCGCCGTCGAGGCGCTTGGCCGCCTTCAACAGGTGGACGCGCTGGCGGTCGGCGGCCGCGCCGATCAGGCGCGGGACGATCGTGTCGGCCGGGTCGTCTTCGGCGCAAATGAACAGCGTGTCGCCCAGCGGGGCGGAACCGCCGCCAGGCCACGGGGCGGCCGTCGAAATCCGGGCCGCGATGTCGCACGTCAGGAACGACTTCCCGGCCCCGGGGCGGCCGACCAGCAGCGTGATGCGGCCCAGGGGGATCCGACCCGCCCAGAGCCACGGGACCGCTTCGGGGGCGACATCGGCCAGGCAGACCATTTCCGGGACGAACGTCGCTCGATGGCCTGAACCGCGTGTCACAAGTTTGGCCGGGGCCGGTTCGGCGGCGCTCGCCAAGGCTTCGATTTCTGCCCGCATCCCACGCGGTTCAGCCGAGTCGCCGTGGGCGTCAACCCAATCGACGACGTCACCCGCTTCAGGTAAGCCCGGCAGTGCGATAATTTTCACGGTTGCGGGCGGGTTCAGAGCGCCCAGAATCGCCGCCACGGTGTCGGCGTACTTCCGCCCCGTCGCGTCGTTGTCCGGCAGGACCCAGACGTCCTTGCCCGCTAGCGGTTGCCAGTCGGCCTTCGATGCCACGCTCGAACCGCCCACCGAAGTCGTCGCCGTGAACCCAATCGACCGCGCCGCATCAGCCGCTTTCTCACCTTCGACCACGACGACGCGGTTCGCCGTCGCCAGTTCGGGCAAGCCGTACAGCGGGCGCGGGTCGGGCATCGCCCCGATTCGCCAACCGTCGGCATAACGGGAAATGGGGCGAATGTCCTTCTCGGTTAGTCGATCCCAACGAACCACCAAACCGACGGGTTCGCCGTGCGTGTCGTGATAGGTCCACAATGCCGAACGCTTCCCGTGCTGGCGTTCCAATTTCGCCACGGCTTCGTTCGCCGTAGAGTATGTCGGCGTATTCGGCTTCGGTTTGCCGTTCCGCCGTGGCGTCGGAGTATCCCGTGCGGGCATTAGGTCACTGGCAATCAACCCGATGGCGGCAACGACGGCTTCAAACGAACACCCGGCGTGGCACCGAACCAGCGCCCGCCCACCGTCGCCTTCGGAGACGGTCAAACTCGGTTTCCGATCCTCATGGGCCGGGCATCGTGCTTGCCAAGCGTTGCCGACTGGCTTCGCGCCGGGCAGCTTCGACAGCACCAGCTCAACGGGGGTCATCGTTGCCCCCTTTCGCCGGACTCGGTAGGAACCGAACCTAGGTCCGTTTTCTTCCAGTCCCCAACCAAGTCGATCAGAACTTGTTGCTCCAGGTGTTCGACGTGTCGGAGCTTCTCCCACCGGCTCTGGTCGATGTGGCCCTCGATTGCCCGCTCGACCCGCGCCCGCAGTTCCGACGGCGGCAGGGCGTCCACCTCGGCG
Organism: Fimbriiglobus sp.; assembly: GCA_043785105.1. Lineage (GTDB taxonomy): Bacteria > Planctomycetota > Planctomycetia > Gemmatales > Gemmataceae > Fimbriiglobus. The sequence goes on along the minus strand of JAYVXO010000270.1, from coordinate 2,114 downwards.
CACGCGGTGCCGTGTTCGGCGACGAACTTGTCGGACCGGGAACTCGGCTTCACGGGCAGGGGGATCAAATCGAAGGCGTCGAAGTCCGCCGCGACCACCCCGAGCCGCGCCCAGTGCGGCGTCCGCCCGCTGTACCGGGTCAACTTGCTCCGCAACTCGTCCTCGATGCCGAACCCGGACGGGTCGTAGTCCCCGAGGTAGTAGGCGTAGATCGGCTTGACGACGCGCTTCCACAGGTCGGCGATTTCGCCCGCGAACGAGATGGACACGTCGCCCCGGATGACGTTCAGCGCCACGTCGTACTCTCTGGTCACGGGTTGGATCGTCCCGGCGATGGCGTCCTTCTCGACGAACACCTCGACGTGGTGCGGCATCTGCGCCCACAGGTCTTTGCGGTAGGCGTGCCGGACGGTGTCGCCGAAGTCCGCCAGCCCGCTCCAACTCGACGGCTTCAGGGTCGAGCGGACGCGGTCCACGATCGCCCCGGTGACCGGAACGGCGCCGCACTCCCGCAGCGTCTTCGTCAGCCGCTTGAGTTGGGCGTACCCGGCTTCGGTCGCCGGGAGGTGCCCGGCGGACGCGAGCCGGTAGTACAGGGCGCGGAGCGTCATCGGGCGTTCGTCGTCCAGGGTGCGGACCGCGTGCGCCTGGAGCGACTGGTTCTTCGCCCGGAACTTGGGGGGCGTCATGACGCACCCCCTTTCGCCGCGTTCGCCTTCTCACTCAGCCACGCTTGCAGGTCCGCCAGCGGGTAGAGCACGGTCTGCCGCTTGCCGGTTCCGATACGGACGCACGGGACGATTCCGGTGCGGGTCCACTCCCAGAGCGTTCGGGGTGAGATGCCCAGCGCCTTCGCCGCGTCGCGGGGCCGCATGGCCAACGGGGATTGAACGGGTTCGTTCGTCATCGTGTGTTTCCAACGGTTCCCGTCCCGCGACGTGCGGTCCGGATACCCGTTGGCGAAACGTTCGGTTCAGAGATGCCGAACGGTCGATGCTTCGCGGGGAAACGCCTTGAAAAGCAAGGGTTTGCGACGAGAAGAAAATTTCGCAAGTGTTCGGCATCTGATGCCGAACGATCGAACACCGAACACCCGTTAGTCGTTATTTTCGTCTCGGTCGTCTTCGTTAGGCGGACGTCTGCCGTATAAATCGTGAGGGGAAAACTCGTTGTTCAACACTTTGAGCGAATCAGCCAGATAGCCACCGTTGCGGCACAGAACACGATATTTCGAGTATCCGTCAAATCGTCTTGCGAAGAACTTAGATGCTGTCGAAATCGAGACACCAGCCTCTTTTGCCAGCTCGTTGTTACCGATCGGTTCCGGTCTGAGGCAACTACCATCCGCATACTTGTGATGCTTCGTCAGGGCCGCGATGAGTTTCGTCTCACCTTCGCCCCGTTCGGTACTGCGTTTCGGTGGCTTGGTTGGTTCCGGGGTAGATGGATTCGCTGTCACCAATGGGGACTCAACATCGCCGATTTCGCTGGCTTGTGATGAGGGACCAGATAGCGGCGTCACGGGCAGAGGTAACAACCCGGCTAGTTCGATTGCCTTGGCGGATGCGGCGAAGAACCCGTTCTTCAGTGTAGCGTACCCGTAGATGTCCTCGAACGGGTTCAAGACACGATCCACAGCACTCTCGTAATTGAAGCAAACCTCGTCGCCCGATGGATCATTTTCCCGCAGTGAGTTGAACACGAACCGCACCCACTTGGCGACGGGGTCGGGGTCCAAGTGTGCCCCGCTACCCACAACAAACTCTCCGATGGGTCTGGAAAACATGACGGGGCCATCGGCTATCGTAGGCGGCAGTGTGTCCCCCGCCCGCTCGAACAACGAGCGTACATCGTCCGACATTGTGCGATAGAGTAGGCACTCGCAATCGGCGTGTCGTTGGGACAGTCTTAGGTGTCTGAACCGAAGCTCCATCGGGAATCCGCACCATTCCTCCGCCGCACGCATCCGGAACGAGTTCGCCAGCTTGACGAACCGCCAATTGGAAGTTTGCCAATGGCATTCTTGTTCGGCCAAGTGTGCAAAGTGCCTGTGGAGTTCGGCGAATTGGAAACGGATGGCAGCCCAGTCGGGAGGTGCTGCTTCGACCGTGGCA
>JAYVXO010000269.1:0-9829 GCA_043785105.1 Fimbriiglobus sp. | reverse complement strand
CCGGCACCAGGGGCGGCTCTTTCGCCGCGTAGAACAGGCCCACGTTGGAGAGGACCAGGAACGGTCGCCCCTCGCCCGGCCCTGGCCAGGAGGCGAAGAGCGACTCGGTCAAGATGCGGTGCAACTTCTCCTGGTAGGAACTGTCCAAGGGTTTGCCGTCCTCCACTTCGATGTCGTCGAGGTTCGGGTGGTCCTCCGGTGCCAGGACGAGTGGAGCGTCCAGCGCCGGCGACGCTAGCATTTCAGGCGTCATGGTCGTCCCTCCATCGGAATCCCTCTTGGCTTCGTACTCTCAACGCGCGCGGCCGAAATACTGAGACAGTTCTCGGGCAGCCTGCGGCGGGATCCGATCCGCCGCGTCCTTCCCCGTCACCAGGCGGAACGCCAGCCCCAACGGCTGTCGCCCTGGACGGGAGTCGACGGCGTTGCCCTGATCGCCCCAGTGATCGCCCACGACGAGGAGGTCGAATCGGGTGACGGACTTCGTGTCCACGTCGTACCTCACATGCCCCGTCACCGCCAGGTCGAATCCGCGACGCGCCTTGGTCGGGTCCGCGTCGGTCGAGAGGAGGGCCTTCCCGTCGAGCCGAAGGAGGATCTCCTTCTCGCCCGACTCGACGACCGTCCAGGTGAGCGACGATTCGCGGACCTCGGCAGCCTTCCAGTAGTCCGGCTCGCCTCGGGTGTTGTCGAAGAAGTGGAAGCGGAGGAAGCTATCCTTCAGGCCGGTCGGCATGGCGAACGTCCGGCCCTTGCGGGGCGATGCGGGGATCAACTTTTGCCACTCCGATCGCGTGATCCAGACGTGATCGCGGGCCGCCTTCTCGCCGCCCGCGCGCTTGCACGTCCCCCGCGAATAGCCCCCCTTCTCGTCGCGGTCCAGGATGCGCGTGTAGCTCTCGAGGATAAGGCCATCCGCTGGCGGTGTGCGCGTGTAGCGCGCATCGACCTTGCTTTCATTGGGCACCTCGATCGCCCCCGGCTTCCGCTCCGACGCGGGGAGAGCCTTCCATCGGGCCAACCCGATACGGATCGCCTCGCGCATCACCTTCGGGTCGGAAGAATTCTTGTAGGCTAGCAGTTTGCCCGATGCCGTCAAGCAATAGATGCCCTGGCGGGTGGAACCGCCCTGTCCTTTTCGCGGTCCCTGGTTGGCGACGGCGCGGAAGAAGGCACCCTCGTCGTCGGTTCGACGGCGCTGATACCAGTCGTCTCCGGTAACGGGCACGAAGGTGTTCGTCACGAGTTTGACCAATTCGGGATCCGAGAACGCAAGCGCACGGCCTGCTACCCCGTTGTTTCAGGTACACCCGAGCGGGTGCCCGTCCATCTCCCAGAGTAAAATTGGCTTGCCTAACTTGGCCGCTTTTTCACGGGCATCCCACAGCGAGGTGAGCCACGGAATTTCCGCAAACGCATCCTCACCCGGCGCCGGGCGGACCGTTTTGAGTACCGCCGCAAACTGCGCGTCGCTGAGAAACGCCTTCGCTTGGGCGGCGGAGGTCGCGCGCATTGAGAAATGAGCCGACGTCCCCGACACAATCAGGAGGGTTGCGCCGAGAAGGATCGAGAAGCGGTACCGCGTCATGGAAGGATACTCCGGTGAACAGACTACGAAGAATCATAGCACGAACACCGTCCCGACGCCTAGAGCCTGCCGAAAAACGGATGTAGCTCCAGGTATGATCCAGTGATTTGGGTCGTAATACCTCGCGTGGTCCATTACGATACGTCTCACCAACAAAGGAGCACGGGTTATGTCAGAAGTGGTAGTCGAACCAATCGGTTGGGAGCGGGCACTCATGGCAGCGGAAAAGGTCAAAGAGCGGCTACGCCGGGCCACCCGAGCGCTCGACGCGGCGGGCGTGCCCTACGCCGTCGTGGGTGGCAACGCCGTCGCTGAGTGGGTGGCGCGGATCGACGAGGACGCGGTACGCAACACCAAGGACGTTGACATCTTGGTCCGACGTGGCGATTTCGATCACGTCCGGACCGCATTGGAGTCGGTCGGGTTTATCTATTACCAAGTCCTGGACATCGACACCTTCATCGACGGACCACAAGGCCGTCCGAGCGGTGGGATTCATCTTCACTACGCCGGGGAAAAAGTGAAACGGGAGGACGATCACACGTTACCGGAAATCAACGATTCGGAACGAGCGGTGGAGTTTCAAGTGGTGACCCTTGAAGCGTTATTACGGATGAAGTTGATTGCATGGCGGTTGCAGGACCGCGTTCACTTACACGATATGATCGGCGTCGGCTTGATTGACTCGACGTGGCCCGCCCGCTTCCCCCCGCCGCTTGGGGATCGTTTGCAACAAATCCTCGACAACCCCAACGGGTAATACCATGCCGCTCCGCGACCATTTTCACACGACTTCAACCGTGCTCAATTGGGAAGTCGTTCATGGCGGTTGGCCAATGATCATTGCCCAACGGCTCAACGCTGTGCTGCCAAAAGAATACGTCGCCCAACCCCACCTTCATATGGGAACGCTGATGGAGTTGGACATAGGCGCGTTGGAACGGGAATCGCCCTACGGTTCCATCGACGGCAACAGCGAAGGCGGCGTTGCGGTTGCAACGTGGGCGCCCGCTGTCCCGATGATCTTGCTCGACACCGAGTTCCCGGAGCCGTCGGAGTACGAAGTCAACATTTACAAGCAGGATGAGTTCCGACTGGTGGCGGCGATCGAACTGGTCAGCCCGTCGAACAAGGACCGCGCCGAGAATCGGCAGACTTTCGTCAACAAGTGCGAGAGCCTGCTCAAGAGGGATGTGTGCGTCACGATCGTCGATCCGGTCACCAGTCGCACCGCCAACCTTTACGGCGAACTCCTGGACGAACTCCACGCCCCGCGAACGGCGATCTCGCAAAGCGTGATCTACGCGGCGACGTGTCGAGGTCGGCGGTCAGGGTTGCGGTGGCGCCTGGAATCGTGGGAACACGAACTCGCCGTCGGGGCGGTCCTGCCAACACTGCCCATCTGGCTGGCGCCCGGTCTCATGGTCCCGTTGGAACTGGAAGCCACCTACGAAGACACCTGCCGGAGTTTGCGGATTCGCTAATGAAGTTGGGTGAATACAATCAGTTTGGAGGGAAACACCATGCCACTACGCGACCACTTTCGACCACCGTTGGCCAGCCGACGTTCCTGGGAAGAACTTCATGGCGCTTGGCCGGGCACCATTGCCTTCCGATTGAACAGCATCTTGCCGCCGGAATACTACTCTGGTGTCCGAGTTCACATCGGTTCAGCAATCGAAGTCGATATTGCCGCATTTGAGTCCGAGGAGTTCACTGAACCGGGATCACGCAACGACACTGACACGGTTCTCGTCTGGGCACCCTCTTCGCCAACACTGTTACTCGACACTGACGAGTTAACTTTGCCCGAGTACGAGGTGCGGGTTTACGACGAGCGCCATACTCGCCGCCTCGTCGCGGCGATCGAGATCGTCAGTCCGGGGAACAAGGATCGGGCGGAACACCGGGATGCGTTTGTCGCTAAGTGCCAGGCGTTGTTGCAGCAGAACGTTTGTGTCGTGATCGTCGATCCGGTCACCGAGCGGTCGGCGAACCTGTACGCCGAACTCGCCGACCGACTGGGGGCGAATCGCCCGTTGATCGCCGCCGCGTCGATCTACGCGGTGTCGTGCCGGGCGCGGAACTTCCGCGACCGCTACCGCGTCGAGGCGTGGGAGCACGAGCTGGCCGTCGGGTCGCCCCTCCCGACGCTGCCACTGTGGTTAACCGATACGCTGTACGTCCCGCTGGAACTGGAAGCGACCTACGAGGACACCTGCCGAGGGTTACGGATCCCGTAACGGACTTGACTCGTCGTCAAGTTCTGGCATCACACCCGTTTCGACGGCGACGCGGAAGTCCTCGGGGCTGGCGTCCCAAGTGGTTCGATACGTCGATTCCAACGGCACCGGGACGTGCCAACTGTTCGCTAAAAATAATGGCATGTCTGGCAGCGTATCACCAACGCCAATCGTCTCGACGTAACACGCATGAATCTTGCCGGTTTCGTAGGACGCCAGGGTGCGGTCCTTCCCCACAGGCAACGCAAAGTCCTTCTCCTCAAACACATCCCAATCGACTTTGTGCAAGCCGAACGGATCACGCTTGGTCGGCGGAAACAAATCAATCAACAGGACGTGAATCCCGGCGTGCAGGAAGTCGCTGTACGCGGCACGGCTGTCCTTGTTGCCGGGCGAGACGATTTCGATCACGGCAATGGTGCGGCCCAAGTGGTGTTTGATCACGATGCGATTGGCGCGGGTGGCGTAAATTTGGTTCGTGGTGCGGTCCACGAATCGGGTGACCGGCGGTGCCAACGTTGCCACACCGCCGTCCGTGGCGAATTCGGCACGCGGCAAATTGCCCCGCCGTTCGATGGCGAGCACGTCCGGTTCCCTGGCCCCGGTGCGTTGCTCGACCATCGCGGAAATGCCCTTCGGCAAGATCCCGCCGTTCAGCGCCGTCTTGATCTGGATCGACCACGTTTGATGGAAGTCGTGAAACAACCCCGACGGTACGCGGGTCCAATCGTGCAGCGGCATAGCAAGTCCTCTCCAAGTACGAAACTAGTTTACCACGTCCCGTGGCAACGGAACAACGTCTTGGTACTTCGCGCATACATCGCGCCACTTCTTGGCTTCGGGAAGTCGATCGCTTCGGGAACACAGACTTTCCCTACTCGCCGGGCGGCGTGCCGTTAGAATGGGTCTTGCTACGATCCCACCAAGGAGATCCCAATGCCGCTCCGCGACCACTTCCGTTCGCCCGTGAATGACACCCACTCGTGGGACGAACTCCACGGTCAGTGGCCCGGCGAAATGGTTCGACACTTGGCGACGATTCTCCCGCCGGGGTTTCGGTCCGGCCCGAAGGTTCACCTCGGCGCGCCGTTCGAGGTCGATGTCGGCAGTTTCGACCTCGACACCCGCGACCCGGATGCCACGATCGACTCCGGCGGAGGTGGCACGGCAACCCTGACCGCTCTGTCTCCCACCCTCACGGTCGAAGCCGACTTGGCCGAACAAGACGAGTACGAGATTCGCATCTACGATACCGAACGGGGCCGCCAACTCGTCGCCGCCATTGAGATCGTCAGCCCGTCGAACAAGGACCGCCCCGACGCCCGGCAGGTGTTCGTAGGCAAGGTGGTTTCACTCTTGCAACAAGGCGTGTGCGTTTCGATCGTGGACTTAGTCACCGTTCGGATGACGAACCTGTATGGCGAACTGCTAACCTTGCTCGGCCGCGCCGACCCCGTGCTGGCGCCCACACCGCCACAACTGTACGCCGTGACGCTCCGATCCCGGAAGCCCAAGAAACGTCGCCCCCTACTCGACGTGTGGTTCTACCCGATGACCGTGGGCCAGCCGCTGCCCACGCTCCCGCTCTGGCTGACCCCCGAACTCCACGTGATGCTGCCAGTCGAAACGAGCTACCAGGAGGCGTGCCGCGTGTTGGGCATCGCGTGACGGCGGTTCACTTCACCACACTCGCTGGACGCCGTATTGATCGAGCGTCGCATCGGCGGAAACCAGCGGTATGCCCTCGGCCAACGCCTGGGCGACGAGCAGCCGGTCGAACGGATCTTTGTGGTGGAAGGGCAGGGTGGCCACGAACGCGGTGTGCTTCGGTTCAATGGGAAGGATCATAAACCCGTTATCGAATATCGCGTGATGAACGAAATCGAGAAGCGACTCTCGCAGAATCAATTTACCAGTCTTCATCTTGATGGCAATTTCCCAGTGACTCGCCGGGCTGACGAGGATGTGATTAGCCGGGTCGGAGATCAGCCGAATCACCGCCGCACTCATTTGCGGGTCGCCCCAGTACGCCCACAGGAGCGTGTGGGTGTCAAGGAGAATAGTCACTGCATGTACTCCGCGAAGTCCTTCAAGTGTTCGTCGTCATCCACGTAAGCAATGAGCATATTCTTCCCCCGCCCGTAAATCGGAACGCCTTTCGGCAACTCGGGGCCAAGCAGCCGGGCCACGGGCAGATCGTTTCGCGTGATGACCAACTCGTCGCCGGGGCGGAGTTGGTCGATGATTTGCGACAGTTGCGATTGGACTTCGTCTATCGTGAGCGTCGGCACGGCGTCACCTCCTGGCAGAATTATACCGTTGCGGTAGTCACTTCACCATCCGTGGCGGCGGGGCCACGTCCGGGTACTTGGCGCGTTCGGCGCGCCACTTCTTGGCTTCGTTGGGGTTGTTGGTGGCGATGTATAGCTCGATCATCCCGACACGAGCCGCTGCCACGTTTTCGCCGGACCGTCGAAGAGGAGTCGGAAGTGGTTCAGAAGGTTTCGCCCGACGATGCCGTGCGGTTGATCGATCACGGCATACCGACCCTGAAAGCGACCGCCATGAAATGACACCTCCAACTCGACCGACTCTGCCAAGCGGATGCCGCCGTCGAACCAAGCGAGTTGGACGCTGTCATCGGGCTGCGGCACCAGCCCTAGCTGCTTGATGGCCCACTGTGGTAACAATGTGACATCGGCCCCAGTGTCAACAAGTGCCAGTACCTTCGGGATCGACAAATCGCGCCCATCGAGTGTCCGCAACGTGAGCAAGGCGACAGGAGCAGGCGGTTGATAGTGCAGATCGTCGTAGGGCGTCACGATTCCTCTCCCCAAGCGACCTTCATTTCAAACTTCGCGGCGTCCGCCGGGTTCGCGAGTCGGAAGCCCGCTTGGGCGCGTTCGAGCGGGGCGTCGTTTCCGGGGACGATGATGTAGACGATTTTCTGTTCGGGCAGGACGACCCCCGCAGGGAGCCGGATCTGGCCATTTTCGATGACCCCTTCAAACGTCGTAACAGACATGACATCTCCCAATGAGTGGCGTCACAAGGAATTCTAGCCGATTCGAGTCCGCACGGAATCCCGATCACTTCTTCTCACGAAGTGCGAGTCACCCGTCGCCTCGCGGACCTGCCGGTCGATGGCGACCGGGATGTACTCACGCGGCATCGCCGTCCAGCCGAGGAGTCAGCCCGCGGGACACGGCTTCCTTCACGGCCCGGCCCTTGATGACCAACCCGCGGCGGTACGCGGCGAGCAACCCGTCGAGCCGCAGGCGGGCGGCGGGGGCGAGTTCGCCTTCGCGGTTGCGTGCGAGCAACTCGGAGAGTTCGTCCTGCTCGGCGTCGGGCAATCGGCTGGCGCACAGGGCCAGAAGCTGGGCGTCGGGCAGGGACTCGACCGGCGGGTCGGCGACGGCGTCCTCGAACGGGCGGTTGGTCGCAGCAGCCAACTCGCGGGCTTGGCGCACGAGTTCAACTGGGAGTTCCAGGGTGATCCGTTCGCTCATGACAAGCCCTCGTGAGATAATGTCAGTGTACCCGATGGTGGGGCTATTTTACCACGACCCGTGGCATTGGCGCAACCTCTGGGTACTTGGCGCGCTCGGTGCGCCACTTCTTGGCGTCGTCGGGGTTGTTGGTGGCGGTGTACAGTTCGATGAGGCGGTCGATTGCTTCGGGGAGGCGGACTTTGCTTGGCTCGGGGATCGTTTTCTCGCGGGCTTTCAGCCCTTCGTAGCCCTTCAGTAGTAGCGGTTCGGCGTCGGCGTACTTCTTCTGACCGAGCAGTGCGCCGCCGAGTAGCGACTGGGTATTGATCGTGGTCCAGACATCGGGTTGCGTCTTCTCGCGGATCGTCAGGCACTCGCGGAGGAGTGGTTCGGCGTCGGCGAAGGCTTTGAGTTGCAGTCGTGCGTAGCCGATGGTTACTAACTCTTGTGCCAGTTGCGGGCTTTCTTTCGGCAATGTCGTGCGGGCAATGTTCAGCAGTTCGGCGACGAGCGTGGCCGCCTCTTGGGACTTGCCCGCTTGGACATAGCCGTCGAGAAGTTGTTGCCCAATAAACCGAAGTGAGGCGTGCTGTTTCGACACCCGATGGGCTTCTTCCAGCAGTGGCAGCGCTTCGGCGAGCCGCCCGGCATCCTTGTAGTTGACCCCGAGGTTCGCCACGCTCAAGAGTGTGTCGGGGTGTTGGCGACCGAGTTTGGCTTCCTGAAGTTTCAACGTTTCCTCGAACAACGGGATCGAACGGTCGAGCCTATTGGCCGACCAGTAGCCCGCCGCCAAGCTAGCCATGCTTTCGAGCGTGGAGGGGTGGTCGGCCCCGAGTTTGGCCTTCCGGAGCTTCAGGGTCTCCTCGTACAGCGGCAGGGCGAGGTCGAGTTTACCGACAGCCCGGTAGCTCGACGCGAGGTTGTTCATGGTGGTCAGGGTGTCGGGGTGGTCGGCCCCGAGCTTGGCCTTCTGGAGTTTCAGAGTCTCCTCGATCAGCGGCAGGGCGAGGTCGAGTTTCCTGATGGCCACGTAGGCCGCCGCGAGGTTGCTCATGCCGAGGAGGGTGTCGGGGTGTTCGGCCCCCTGCTTCGTCTTCGTGAGCTTCAGGGTCTCTTCGTACAGCGGCAGGGCGAGGTCGAGCTTGCCGGCGTGATGGTAGCCCCCCGCGAGGTTGTTCATAGTGGTGAGGGTGGAGGGGTGGTTGGCCCCGAGCTGGGCCTTCTGTAGCTTCAGGGTCTCTTCATACAGCGGCAGGGCGAGGTCGAGTTTTCCTGCCTTTTCGTAGCCCGTCGCCAAGTTGTTCATGCTGGTGAGCGTGGCGGGGTGGTCGGCCCCGAGCTTGGCCTTCGTGAGCTTCAGAGTCTCCTCGAGCAGCGGCAGGGCGAGGTCGAGCTTGCCGGCGTGATGGTAGCCCGCCGCGAGGTTGCTCATGCTGGTAAGCGTCTCGGGGTGGTCGGCCCCGAGCTTGGCCTTCGTGAGTTTCAGGGTTTCTTCGTACAGCGGCAGGGCCAAGTCGAGCGTCCCGGCGGCTTGGTAGCCGAACGCGAGGCTGGCCATGCCGATGAGGGTGGAGGGGTGGTCGGCGCCGAGCTTGGCCTTTGTGAGCTTCAGGGTCTCCTCAAGCAGCGGTAGGGCGAGGTCGAGTTTCCCGGCGGCCAGGTAGCCCAACGCGAGGCTGCGCATGCCGATGAGGGTGGAGGGGTGGTCGGCCCCGAGCTTGGCCTTCGTGAGTTTCAGGGTTTCTTCGTACAGCGGCAGGGCCAAGTCCAGCTTCCCGACGGCCTTGTAGCCCGACGCGAGGTTGCTCATGCTGTAGAGGGTGAAACGGTGGTCGGCCCCGAGCTTGACCTTCCGGAGCTTCAGAGTCTCCTCGAACAGTGGCAGGGCGAGGTCGAGCTTCCCGACGGCCTGGTAGCCCAACGCGAGGTTGCCCATGCTGATGAGAGTTTCGATGTGGTCGGCCCCGAGCTTGGCCTTCTGGAGCTTCAGGGTCTCCTCGAACAGCGGCAGGGCGAGGTCGAGCTTCCCGGCGGCCCGGTAGCCCGACGCGAGGTTGCCAGCACTGTCGAGTGTATCGGGGTGGTCGGCCCCCAGTTTGCTCGTCCGCGTCGCCCGCGCTTTCTGGAACAGCGGGATGGCGTCGGTTGCAAAACCGAGGCTGAGGAGTGACTCGCCGAGCTTGTTTTGCAGCTTCGCTACCGCCAGCGGGTCGCCGACTGTGTCCCCTTCCAGTTGCTCTGCCGCCTTCACCAATCGTTTCGCCAGCACCGCCTCCAGTGGCTCGGTGCCTTCCTTGACCTTTTGGATGTCCATGTCGTCGAAGATCGAGGTGAGGACCGCGTTGCCCTTCTCGATCTGCGTCAAGCGGAACTGGGCTTGGGCGTTGGCGGCCTTCTCCGCTGCGGCGGCTTGCAGGGCGTTGGCCTTCTCGAATTGGGCTTCCCGTTCCTTCCCTTCGGCCAACTCTCGCTGCACGGATTCACCCCGGCGAGCGTTCTCC
>JAYVXO010000268.1:0-63851 GCA_043785105.1 Fimbriiglobus sp. | reverse complement strand
ACCGACAGAAATCTCGCTTGTTACGAAGGCACAAGCAATCCGAGTCCCACAGAACGCGCAACTTCAAAGCTGGCGTGTCGGGCCTACAAAACCTGCACTAATGCTGCCACTGCGTAACTCATACCTTGTTCGGAAAAGTTTACACTTTAGTCTTGACAATTCGATCCGACAGTACGACCATCCGTGTGTCGCCCAATTCTCCCTTAGAGGTATCACAAGCCATGCGACCAGTTTTACCCCACCCCATGTTCGGCAAATTGTTGATCGGTTCACTGTTGGCGTTTTGTCTTGTTCTCATGCAGAGTTCAAATGCTAACGCGCAGGCACCACCGCATAGGGTCAGCTCGGCAACCTGCGCCTGCTCAAGTCAATCAGCACCGACGGGCAACGTCTATTACATCCTCGGTTCGGCAACCGTCGATCTTCTGCCGGCCAACTGTCAGTCTGTTAGTCTGATGTTTTCGTTCTAGACAAGACCCGCTGGACAAACTCCACCTGCTGCTTGGACACCTATGTTTACAGCTTCGGTCAGTGTAACGACTAACAACGGAACTGCCACTGCCTCCACCCTGCAGACAGCGTACACTCGCGTCCCAGGCAATGAATACAAAGTGATCGTGGAGGGGAATGCCAATCTCCCTGGCGGAGTGACGACGCCAATCACACCTGGCGAGTCGGGATCGGTGACACCACCTTAGCGTGGCCAATTCTGCATTCAGTGTTGTTCACGCCAATACTGAATGCAAGTTCTGTGTCAAGTTGTTGTCCATTGTCAAAATTGGGTGTCACTTTGAATTTCGGCGAATTTGTAGGTGGCCTCTATGAGGCCACCTACATCCGATCAGCAACGCTACAGATGTCTATTATTTCAAATGTTGATGGAGTAACTATGTGCAAATCCATTTTGCGACGACGCGGTTTCACCCTGATCGAATTGATCGTGGCAATCGCAATCATTGCGATTCTGATTGGCCTGCTGTTGGTTGCGATTCAAAAAACCCGCCAATCCGCGGTCCTGCTACAGAACAAAAACAACCTCAAGCAAATGATTCTGGCTGTCCATCAATTGGCCGATGGCAATGACGGAGCAATCGCAGGTTTAATGCCAACATTTAAGAAAATTGATTCGACTGACACATCGGATCGAGGTCTGTATTACCGGATGTTACCGATTGTTCACGGGCCGAGATTTTACGATGCACATATGACACATGAACAGCTTCGGGATTTCAATTCGCCGGATGTTAAGGTCTATCGCAACCCGGCAGATCCCAGTTGGGAGTATGATCCCGCTCTCACTCCCCCATTCTCCGATGTCTATGGCAAATGCAGTTACGGATTCAACATGATTGTGTTCAATGGATCGGTTCGATTGATGGCATCCATTCCCGATGGGAGCAGCCAGACAATCGCTTTTGGTGACAAGTATTTTGCCCGTTGCTTGTACACGCCAACACAATCACAAACGTGGAATTTATTTACAGCCTATTTTGTACCATTTAAGAATGACGAGATCTACGGGAATCGCCGCGCGACGTTTGCGGATCAGGCGTGGGAGGATGTCATGCCCGTGACCGACCCGACCACATTCACCACGCGGGCTTCAGTTCCTGGGAAGACGTTCCAAGTCGCCCCACGGCCCGAGGACGTGGACCCGCACATTCTCTCGACACCCTTCCGTGCGGGGCTGACGGTCGCGCTGTTTGATGGCAGTGTGCGGACCCTGGCGCCGGGCATTTCCGAATCGACGTTCTGGGCGATGGTCACCCCCGCTGGCGGCGAAGTCGTGAACGGGGATTGATGAAATTCCCAACCAAAGCTCACGATGCGGGCGTCGTGGGCTTTTTTGTTTGGGTGGCGCGGTTACAATCCGGGCATGAACCTTGATGTCACCCTGGCCCAACTTGCCGACGACCCGTTCGCCGCCGTCGATCTCGCGGCCGTGGCGTTGCACCTGGCTGCGGAAGAATACCCGAACCTGGACGTGCCGACTTATCTGACGATGCTGGACGAATACGCCGAAGAGTTGATGCCGCGAATGCGGGGGACGCTGGAACAACGGGTGGCGGAGTTGACGCACTTCTTGTTTGAAGACGAAGGGTTCACCGGCAACGCGACGAACTACTACGAAGCGGAGAACAGCTACTTCAACGATGTCCTCGATCGCAAACTCGGCATCCCGCTCACACTCTCGGTGTTGGCGATGTCCGTCGGGCAGCGGTGCGGGCTGACGATTGTGGGCGTCGGGTTGCCGGGGCACTTCGTCGCCAAGGCGATTGACGGCGACAATGAACTCTTGTTCGACCCCTACCACGGCGGGCAATTTCTGAACGCGGACGGCTGTTCCTCACTCGTCGAGGCGGTCACCGGGCAGCCGTTCGTGGTGACCGAAGAAACGGTTGCCGCGTCGCCACCCGGCTTCATCGTGTTGCGGATGTTGAACAACTTAAAAGGCATTTACCTGCGAACCCCGGACTTCAACCGGGCGGCCCGCGTCACCCACCGCATCGTTCAACTGACCCCGACCGACCCCCTGCAACGCCGGGATTTGGGCGTCACCCTCGTCCACGCCGGCAAACCGGGGAAAGCCATCGACCACTTGCAAACCTACCTGACGATGGCCCCCGACGCGGAGGATGCCACTGTCGTGCAAGATTTCCTGAAAGAAGCCCGCCGCGAAGTCGCCCGCTGGAATTGATGCAACTCACCCTGGAGTATTCACCCTGGAGTATTCACCACGGAATACACGGAAAGCACGGAAATGAATAGGGATAGGAATCACGCATTTTGACGGGTCAGTCGAAAGCTGACTCCGTGATCCCTGTGATCTTGATAACTTCCGTGATTTCCGTGATTTCCGTGGTTCAATGGTTTATCCGGGTTGGAATTCGTTCCGTGCCTCAATAGTGGTAAGTTCTCGTTTTCGCCCACCGATTACGAAAACCGAACCTACATTGGAGTTGCGCCCAGCTCGCCCTTTGCGAGACTCTCTATGTCTACGTCGATACTCTCGAACACCTTCCTTGCGCTCATTGAACGCAGTGGGTTGCTACCGCCCGAGACACTCCTTCCGTACTTGGAACGAGTTCAGGCCCACGACGGCTCACTTGGTACGCGCGAACAAATCGCCCAACAACTTGTGTGTGATCGGCTGTTGACGCCGTACCAATCGCAACAACTCTTGGACGGCCACTATCGCGGCTTCTTCCTGACGGAAAAATTCAAAATCCTGGACGTGCTGGGTGAAGGCGGGATGGGGCGGGTTTACCTGTGTGAACACCTGTTGTTGGAACGCTTGGTCGCGGTGAAGGTGCTGCAATTGGGCGGCGAGCCGATACCCGGTGCCGAGGAACGATTCTTACGGGAAGCGCGCGCCGCTGCCACGCTCGACCACCCGAACATCGCCCGGATTTTCGACATCGACCGCACCACCGAGGCGCCCTTTCTGGTCATGGAGCACCTGGACGGAACGAATTTCCATCAACTGATTGCCCAGCATGGTCCACTTTCAATTCCACGGGCGGCCCATTACATTCGCCAAGCCGCGTTGGGCTTACAACACGCCCACGAAAAGGGCTTGATTCACCGCGACATTAAGCCCGGCAACCTGGTACTGGATCGTTCGGGAACCGTGAAGATGTTGGATTTGGGTCTTGCCCGATTCTTCGACACACGCCGAAATAAGAATCTCACCCGGCGCTTTGATTCGCAAAATATCCTCGGCACCGCAGACTTCATCGCACCGGAACAAGCGATGAACTCCAGCGATGTGGACATTCGCGCGGACATTTACAGCTTAGGTTGCACCTTCTACTTCGTGCTACTGGGCCGGTTCCCCTACGACGACGGTAGCCCAAACGACAAGTTGCGGTGGCACCAATCCATCGACTTCGACCCCGTGGGCAGAGTCCGCCCCGAGGTGCCAACCGGGCTGGTCGATGTGTTGAACAAGATGGTGCGAAAAACCCCCGACGAACGCTATTCCACACCCGCCGAAGTTGCCGAAGCCCTCTCGCCGTGGGCGACACCATCGTTGCCGCACCCACCCGCCTGGGAGATGCCAGCGGTTCGACCCAACACGTTTCAACTCGGCCTTTGCCCGGCGCCGTCCGTCTCCGCTCTGTCGAACGACAACTCACCGATGGAATCGGACGGCACGCCGCCGATTTGGACCACCCCCCGACCGTCACCCACCCCCCGTGCGATCACTTCCCAATCCGTCGATACCCCTCGCATCGCGCAAGGCTCGCACACACCGCGTTCGGCACCTGTTGTGAGTGCCGTTCCCGTCATCACTCCACACCCAAGCCATCCTGTCGAACCCGTGACAGCCAAGCCCGTGCTCCAATTGCGATTACTCGCCATCGTCGGGCTAATCGCAACCCTCAGTTTGGCAACCGGCATCATCGGAACCCGCTTAATCTACCGCACGCCAGCCCCCGAAAGCCCCCCAGCGGCCGTGACGAAGTAGGCAAAATCGCGTTGGTTACGAAGCGAGTTGAAAGTTGACAGGAGCGCCTGGGGTGTCGCTCAACCCCCAAGCTAATGGCTGGCAGTTCGTTGGCAGGAGCGCCTGGGGTGTCGCTGCGCTCAACCCCAGGCTAATCGCTGGCATCCCCACCGGGATGCGTTGATTTGGGAGGGAATCGAATTCCTGGGGTGTCGCTGCGCTCAACCCCAGGCTAATCGCTGGCATCCCTACCGGGATGCTTCAGGTTGCTTTTATCCCGTAGGGATTGCAGCCATTAGCCCTGGGTCGCGCTTCGCGCACCCAGGGAACCCGGCACCACAGGTCCCTCGACTCCGGAGGAGTCGCAGGTCGAAATACATTGATTAGACCAAGTTCCGATCAGCCTAGACGGGGTACTTATTTCTTCTTGGCGGGCTTCTTGGCGACCGCGACTTTGGCTGCCACGACTGCGGCGGGCTTGGCTTTTTTCTTGGTACTGAAGATGGCGTCGTAACCGGCTCCGTAGCCCTTGTTTTCGCTCATCCCGACTCGCACGATACTCACGGATGAATCCTCCCTAGTTGTTGCGGAGCCGTTCACATGACGGCCCCTGACACTGCGATAGTCTAAGTCACGCCGCGAGAATTGTCATCATTTCCACACGCAAACCGATACAGAACTTCGGCGGCTTGGTCGATCTGGGGGAGGTGAACCCATTCGTTCTTGGTGTGGGCTTGGGCAATGTCACCGGGTCCGAACACAATCACGGGAATGCCGGCCAGCGCCACCGTGGACGCATCCGTGCCGTAGGGAACGGCCAGCACCTGATGCGCGCCGGTGACGGCGTTAATCGCAGTTCCAAACTTCGCAACCAAAACTTCCGAGCCGCTGGCACTCAGGGCGGGGCACGCGAATTTCATCGGCAGCGTGGTGAACGGGACTTCGATCGTGTTGCGCAGAAACGCATCCAAGCTCGCCACGGCTTCGGCGGGGTTTTCGCCGGGCAACAGCCGTCGGTCAATTTCAATGCGGCAATGGTCCGGGACCGTGTTGGGACTGACGCCGCCGTGAATCATCCCGACACTTAACGTCGCTGCCCGGAGAAGCGGATCGGCCCGACCGTGGCGAAGTTGCTCCGCATACTGCTCAATGCCATTCAACACCTTGGCCATTCGGTAAACCGCGTTGACGCCGAGTTCCGGCCGCGAACTGTGGCACGCCACGCCGGTCGTTTCAATCTGCCAGCGCACCACGCCCTTGTGGGTGTTGACGATGTTCAACTCCGTCGGTTCCGCCACGATCGCGTAGTCCGCTTTGATGCCGGAGTTCATCAGGTGTTGAATGCCAAGGAACGTGTGTTCTTCGTCCACCGTGAAGGCCAAGATCACGGCAGCGGACCCCGCCGGTTTTTCCCGCACTAACCGCGCGAACGCGGTGAGCATCGCCGTGATGCCCGCTTTCACATCACACGCCCCACGGCCATAAAGTCGCTCACCTTCGACCTTCGCCGCAAACGGATCAATGACCATGCCATCCACAGGCACCGTGTCCTGGTGCGCTTCCCATAACACGGTGAACGGCGCCGGGGTTGGCGGGACGTAGCGTGCCACGAGGTTGTCCCGCCCCGGAGCCACGGTGGTGCGTTCGTAGGGCACTTGCAACGCCTGCAACTGCCGTTCGAGATAATCCGTGACGCGCGATTCGTAGAGTATGTCCGGCGACAGGTCCGTGCGGCCCATCGGGTTGACGGACGGCCGTTGAACGAGATCGGTCAGGATTTGTCGGGTGGACGGCAACATTCACAAGTCCTTCCGGATTCAAAGCAAAGCATTATTCACCACAGAGGGCACGGAGAGCCACAGAGTAAAGCCAAAACAATTCATATTTCTTACTCTGTGGCTCTCCGTGCCCTCTGTGGTGAAATCTTCAGGACTGCTACCCACTTTTATATCACGCCGTTCCGGTTCGTTCGGCGCCCCCTCCCAATGGTCAACCGGGCACCGTATAACGCACCCTACCTTAATCCACGAATCCTGCTTCGGAGCCAGTGATGAAGATCCACGAATATCAGGCCAAAGAACTTCTGGCTGCGGCTGGGGCGACGGTTCCGAAGCACATCGTCGTGACCACAGCCGAGGGTGCGGAGAAGGCGTTTGAGGATCTCGGCGGCACCGGGGCAATGATTAAAGCCCAAATCCACGCGGGTGGCCGGGGTGCGGGGCAACTGGCGGGGTACCCGGAAAAGCTGGGTGGCGTGAAGTTCGTCAACTCTAAGGAAAAGGCGAAGACCATCGCCGAGGCGATGCTGACCCATTATCTCGTGACCAAACAGACCGGCCCCGAAGGGCAGAAGGTCAACACGCTGATCGTGCAAGCCGATGCGAAACCGGCGAAGGAATATTACGTCAGCATGGTCCTCGATCGCGCGATCGGGTTGCCGGTGTTGATGGCCTCCGCCGAAGGGGGCATGGACATTGAAGAAGTTGCCGAGAAGCACCCCGAGAAAATCATCCGGATGGCCGTCACGCCGGAAACCGGACTGTTGCCGTTCCAAGCCCGCAACATGGCGTACCAACTCGGGTTCACGATCGACCAAGTGGACAAGGCCGCCGCGATCATGATGGCGCTGGCGAAAGTCTATTTCGCCAAGGACGCCAGCATCGTGGAAGTGAACCCGCTCGCCGTCACCGAGGCCGGGGACGTGGTCGTGTTGGACGCCAAGATGGACTTCGACGACAACGCCCTGTTCCGCCACAAGGACGTGCAATCGCTCCGGGATTTGGCTGAAGAAAACCCGACCGAAATTCGCGCCAGCAAAGCCAACCTCAACTACATCCAACTCGACGGCACCATCGGTTGCCTCGTGAACGGCGCGGGCTTGGCGATGGCGACGATGGACATCATCAACTACCACGGCCAAGCGCACGGCATTCAACCGGCGAACTTCCTGGACGTCGGCGGCGGCGTGACAGCGGACGCGGCGATTGAAGCGTTCCGAATCATCCTGTCCGACCCGAAGGTGAAGGGCGTGCTGGTGAACATATTCGGCGGCATTGCGAAGTGCGATTTGATCGCCGAAGCCCTCGTCAAAGCGGGCCGCGAGGTCGGGTTCACCGTGCCGGTGGTCGTCCGGCTCGAAGGCACCAACTCCGACAAAGCCCGCGAGATTCTGAACAGCGTCAAAGCCGAACTCCCAATGATCCGCTCCGCCGCCGGCCTCACCGAAGCCGCGAAAATGGTGGTTGAACTGGCGAAATAGTTTTGTCAATCCCGGCGAACCGGCGACGTGAGTCGCCTGGGTGGTCACCTGCCGCGTGCATGAGGCTGTCCACCCGGCTGCGTATCAGTGCTTTCAACGTATTTGATTGAGCGGTCAGGGTCGATCGTGTCAGTCGATGCGTCGTTCTTTGGGGTAGAGTCTGGCGAGACGGTCGGCCAGCCGGTGGAGTAACTCTCGCAGTGGGAGTTCGGCGACCCAGGCGTTGGGTCGGTGGCGGCCATGAGGATCAGAAGGTCGGCGAGTTGCTTTGTTGTGACGGACCGCTTGGAGTCGGTCAACGGCACGTGCTGCATCAGGAGCACGCGGAAGTGGGAATGGACGACGGCCGGCGTGAGGGTATGCTGAACGTGACGCATGGGGGGACATCCGGGTTCATGTCGTTGAGAAACAGGATGTCCCCCCGTGCGTCGCTGTAAACGTTGAAAGTACTGGTACGCAGCCGGGTGGGCTACCACTAGTGACAGGTCAGTTTTCACCCAAGTGACTCACATCGCCGGTTCGCCGGGAAAGTCTATTCACCCGATCGCGTTCGACTTGCCCGGTAGCGGGTAGCGGCCCATCAGTTTGTAGGGTTCGAGTTCCATGCCCAGCGATGAATAGGTTTTCAGCGCCCGTTCGTTGTCGTGTTCCACGTACAACCGCAAGCCGATCACGGTAGGGTCGAGCATTGCGGCCGCGTGTAGGTGGTCATAGAGGCTACGAAACACGCCGGTTCGCCGGGCGTCGGCGCGGACGTACACGCTTTGAATCCACCAGTACCAGCCGTTCCGCCAATCGCTCCACTCATACGTGACCAGCGTTTGGCCGACGACTTCGGTGTCGTCTTCAACCAATGTGTAGAAGCCCTTGTGGACATCGTTCAGCACGGCGCTGATGCCCCGGCGCAAGATGGCGTCGTCGAGTGTCTTGCCCTCGGATTCTGTGGCGAGTGCGGCGTTGTAGCGAACGACGACCTCCAGATCATCGGGCGTCGCCCGGCGGATCACACGGCCCATTGTTGCCTCATTCCTCAGCGGGAATACGATGTTCCAGAGTCTTCTTCGTTCATCGCAGCAATATTCACCACAGAGGGCACAGAGAGCCACAGAGAAGAAAAAAAACATGTTTTGGTTTTCCTCTGTGGCTCTCTGTGCCCTCTGTGGTGAATCCGGTTTTGGAAACTTCTATTAGGAAAGCGTATGGACCTGAACAGTTTCATTCGGGACATTCCGGATTTTCCCAAGCCAGGCATCCTGTTCAAGGACATCACACCGCTACTGGCGGACCCGGCGGCCTTTGAATACTCCATCGCCAGGCTGTTCGCCCATTACTCCACGACCTCGATTGACGCGATTGCTGCTGTCGAGGCCCGTGGGTTTTTGTTTGCCGCGCCGCTCGCCATTCAATTGCGTAAGCCGCTCATTCCGCTACGCAAGCCGGGGAAGTTGCCCTACCGCACGTATAGCTTGAAGTACGACCTTGAGTACGGCCAAGCCGAATTGCACATGCACATTGACGGCGTCGAACCGGGTGCCAAGGTGCTGATGATCGACGACGTTCTGGCCACCGGCGGCACGATGGCAGCCGGGTGTCAGTTGATCGAACAGGCCGGCGGCGTGGTCGTCGGGTGTGCGTTCCTCGTCGAACTCGGGTTCCTGAACGGTCGTGAGAAACTGAAGGGGCACAATATCTACAGCCTGTTGACGTATTAACTAGAACCCACAACTTCACAACACGCAGGTGGAACATGGCACGCGACCGCTTTGACGATGATAACCGTGATGCCCGAGACGAGGACGACCGCGATTACCGCGACGACCCACGCAACCAACGCCGTCCCGAAGACGTGATGGCCATCGCAAAAGCGAAGGTCAAAGCGCCCGCGATTCTGATGCTGATTGCCGGAATCGTGACCGTACTTCTGTTGGGGTACAGCGTCGTGATGGTGGCCACAACCGATCAACTTGCAGACTTCCAAAAGCAACGCCAGGAAACGGAAAACGACCCGAAGTTGGATGCGAACGTTAAACAGCAGCTCAAACAGGTCAATGACATCACCGAACAAATTGTGACGCCGCTTTTCAAGTTTCAACCCGTTTTGTTGGCGTTTTCCGGCCTACTAGCGCTGACCTCCATCATCGGTGCCATCAAACTCATGAACCTTTCCGGTTCGGGTTGGGCACGGACCGGGGCGATCTTGAATCTGATTTCGTGTCTCGGTGGGTGTTGTTTGATCGGGCTACCGGCAGGGATTTGGGTGTTGATCGTTCTGGGCAATCCGGATGTGAAAGCGGCGATGAACCCACGGCCGTCGTTAGAGGTTTAATTCGATGCCGGTTGTTCGTTGCCCGCAATGCAATAGCCAAATGATGGTCGAGCCGCCAGACGCCGGGCACGAAGTCGAGTGCCCGGCGTCTGGCGGCGTTCGTCGCGCCAAAAAGTGAAGCATCAGAATCCGAAGACCGACGCCCCTTGCGACGACGGGAAGAATCACCGCGTTCACATGACCAAGACGACGATGATGATCGCCCCCGACGAACCCGCAATCGGCGTCCGCGTGCAATCACAGCCGACGACCTCGACGACGCCAAAGCGGCGGTACGGATACCTGCGCGCGGGTTGATGCTGACGGGTTGGATCGGCTTGGCGTTTCACTTCATCGGCGGTGTCGCGGCCTACGTGATTGGCACAATTATGATCGACCAACCCAACGTGAGAGGGCAGGACGAGAGAAACGCGATCCTACTCATGGTGATCGGTGGGTTGATTGCAATCGGCAGTATTCCTTTCTGCATCCCGATTGCTATCGGTGGCCGCAAGTTGCTGCGCGTCGAAAAGTTGAAGAGCACAATTTGGGTGTACTTCGCCGCCATCGTGGGTGTGAGCACCGTGATGCTGTGCGGGATCTGTTCGCCGTTCACGTGGTTCGCGGCAGGGTTCGGCTTGTGGACGATTATTGCCCTGAACAATTCCGACGTGCAGCGTGTCATTGAAGCCAACGCCCAGAATGGCCGGGAGTGATGTGACGATGTTGAACTTTGAAAAAGCCGGTGGCCTGATCTCCGCGATTGCCCAGGATGTCGAGACCGGCGAAGTGCTGATGATCGCGTGGATGAATCAAGAAGCCTTCGACGAAACCGTTCGTACCCGCCACGCCGTTTACTTTTCCCGCAGTCGCAACAGACTTTGGCGTAAAGGCGAAGAGAGCGGCAACGTGCAAGAAGTGGCCCACATCTACATCGACTGCGACGCGGACGCCGTGTTGCTAAAAGTGAAACAAGTCGGCGGCGCCGCCTGCCACGAAGGCTACAAATCCTGCTTCTTCCGCGAGCTAACAAACGGCGAACTGCAAACCATCGGCGACCGCGTTTTCGACCCGAAGACGGTGTACGGGAAGTGATGAGTTCGCTGATTTTCGCGGGATGAACATTACAAGTAGTAGCGGGGTCTATTTGCTTTGTGCCCTGAAGGGGCACCGGGATGTAGCCACGGGTGGAGCGCTTCGCGCAACCCGTGGAACTGTTACTTGAATAGTGAACTGCCCTGGAGGGGCAGCGGAATTCCTTCGCCCCTTCAGGGCGAGTGACAATAGGGTGTCGCTGTCCACGGGTTGCGCAAAGCCTCCACCCGTGGCTACATCCCGGTGCCCCTTCAGGGCACAAAGCCAAAGCCAATCAGAGTCACACCAGAAAACAGCACCAGACGTGAAGCAGACCCGAGTCTCAACTCACTTCACCTGCGATAGTCGTTCTTTTTTGTCGTGCTCTTTCATCGGCGTGATGAGGTGGTCGAGGTTGCCGCCGAGGATTTCCATTAGCTTGTAGACGCTGAGTCCGATGCGGTGATCGGTGATGCGGCCGTCGGGGTAGTTGTAGGTGCGGATGCGTTCGCTGCGGTCGCCGCCGCCGATTAGGGTGCGGCGCATTTCGGCGCGTTCGCGGTGCAGTTTCCGTTGCTGGGCTTCAAACACGCGGCCACGTAGGACCCGCATCGCTTGGTCTTTGTTCTTGTGCTGACTGCGCCCGTCCTGGCACTTCACTTCGATCTGGTCCGGCGTGCCTTGCTTGTACCAAATGCGGACGGCGGATTCGGTCTTGTTGACGTGCTGCCCGCCGGCGCCCCCGGCCCGCATCGTTTCGATAATCAAGTCCGCCGGTTTGATGTCCACTTGCACTTCGTCCGGTTCCGGCATCACCCCGACCGTGGCCAGAGACGTGTGAATCCGGCCCTGCGTTTCCGTCTTCGGCACCCGCTGCACCCGATGCCCGCCGGATTCAAACCGCAACGCCTGATAGACCCCTTCACCTTTGATGCTGAACGACACTTCCTTGAACCCGCCCGCTTCGCCGGTACTGGTCGAAAGCTCGTCGATCGCCCACCGTTGCGTCCGGGCGTAGCGGGTGTACATTTCGTACAACTCACCCGCAAACAGGGCCGCTTCATCGCCACCCGTCCCGGCCCGGATTTCGATAATGAGGCTGTCAAAGTCTTCGGCGGGATCGACGAGGAGTTGGTCTTCGAGCTTTTCCCGAAGGGCGTCACGTTTAGGCCGCAACGCAGCAAGTTCTTCTTCGACCATCGCAACCATATCGGAATCCGATTCGGACTTAAGTAACGCTTCGGAGTCCTGAATAGATTTGTCGAGTTTCAGATATTCAAGATAGGGCTTAATCAGCTTCATCAAGGCGCTATGTTCTTTGGCAACGACCGAGAACTTTGCCGGGTCCATCGCAATCACGGGGTCCGCGAGTTTCTCTTCGAGTGCGTGGAAGTGCGCGAGCTTGGCTTGAAGTGTCGGCCACATGTGTTGAAGTCCCTAATCAAGCAGCGTCTGGGGTATCGCTGCGTTCAACCTAAGACCTGGGGTGTCGCTGCGCTCAACCCCAGGCTAATGGCTGACATCCCTACCGGGATGCTCCGAATGACGTTTTCAATCCGAAATGATGTTTCGGATCGGTTTTTATCCCGAAGGGATTAAAGCCATTAGCCTGGGGTTGAGCGCAGCGACACCCCAGGATCGCATCCCCCCACCATTTCATCGACTCCGGAGGAGTCGCAGCGCAACCGTCAACCCGACACAATTACTTCGGTTCGTCTTGGCCCGGAAGCATCTTGGAGAACTTGGAGTTTTGATACTTCTTCTGGAACTTCTCGACGCGACCTGTCGTGTCAATGAACTTCATCTTGCCGGTGAAGAACGGGTGGCTGGCGCTAGAGATTTCGACGCGGTACAGCGGGTACTCGTTGCCGTCGGTCCACTTGATCGTGTCGGTCGTTTTGACCGTGGAGCTACTGACGAAAGAAAAGTTAGCGGCCGCGTCAAGGAAAACAACGGAACGGTAGGCCGGGTGGATGCCCTTTTTCATGAAACCGAATCCCGATTCGAGGTTAAAGTTCTCAGATCAGAGATTGTATTTACGCGGTCGGGGACGGCAAGCACGATCCGAGTTTGCAGAATTTTTCCGAGAACTCGACCGCTTCTACGAGAACTTCTTGGCGGACCGTCTTATACTAGCGGTAATTGTGCTTGGACTCGCAACGGTTGCACTGGCGGCTGGCACATCAACTGTTGTACTCTGGAAAGATGCTTCCCTTTGAATTTGCTCGCCCGATCGACTCTCGCTTTTGAACCCCGATTGCTATCGGCTGGGAGTGCTGGTCTGTGCCTGGAAACAAGCCAGATACTCGCGGTCTCATTTAACATAAACTGAACCCCGGAAAGCAGATAAGGATTCCTCGTGATGACCGATGCTTCGACCGCCCCGATCCTCCAAACCGGGATAACCAACGAACCCGTCCGGCAACTCTCTTTAGGAGGCCGGATCGCAACGTTTTTGGGTATTGTCGTTCCGTTCACCGGGGTCGTGACGGCTGGCGTGATGCTTTGGGGCTGGGGCTTTTATTGGTCCGACCTAGTTTTGATGCTGGGGATGTATTTATTGACGCTGTCGGGGATTACCGTTGGGTATCACCGCCTCTTTGTTCACCGCTCGTTTGAAACCTCGACGTGGATGAAATTTATCTTCGGCGTGCTCGGCTCAATGGCACTGCAAGGGAATTTGCTCAAGTGGGTTGCCCTGCATCGACGCCATCATCAACACAGTGACACGCATGATGATGTTCACTCACCCAATACATCTGGCAGTGGCGTGCTGGGATTTCTGACCGGGTTTTGGCACGCGCACGTTGGCTGGGCGTTCAAGGCGGACCCGATGAACCTCGAACACTACGTCAAAGACCTCAGTTCTAGCCGGGCGATCCGGACCGTGAGCATGTTGTTCCCCCTTTGGGTCGTGATCGGGTTCGTGATCCCGGCAATCCTCGGCGGGATCATTTCGGGAAGCTGGATGGGCGTCGTCACGGGTCTGATTTGGGGCGGGCTGGTGCGGATTTTCTTGGTCCACCATGTCACCTGGAGTGTGAACTCCGCGTGTCACATCTGGGGGTTGCAGCCGTTTCGTAGTAATGACCACAGCAAGAACAACGTGACGTTTGGTATTTTAGCACTGGGCGAAGGGTGGCATAATAACCACCACGCCTTCCCAACGTCCGCCCGACACGGCCTGCGTTGGTGGCAAATTGATGTCAGTTATTGGATGATCCGCACAATGGCTATGCTGGGCTTGGCTTGGAACTTGAAACTTCCGACTCAAGAAATGCAGCGTCAGAAGTCGAAGTCCTATTGATTCAGGAAACGGTTCCTGATGAGATTGGGTCCGATTTCATCGTAGTCCTGGAAAGTCGCCTACATTTTGAAAACCTTACCGCCAGCAACGTCTCCGACGAAACCCCCGGTCGCACGCTTCAAAGTGGCAGTGCTCGTCGGCTTTCACGCGCTGTGCTTCTTGGCGGCAATCCCCTACTGCTTCACGTGGTGGGGCATTCCGATTGTGCTGATTGGTAACGCCATTTTCGGGTCGATCGGCATCAACCTGGGTTACCACCGTTTATTGACCCATCGGTCCGTGACGGTCCCCCGGTGGCTCGAAAAGACCTTCGTGGTCTGTGGGATTTGTAGCCTCGAAGGGCCGCCGCTGAAGTGGGTTGCGGTGCATCGGATGCACCATCAACACAGTGACGACGAAGGCGACCCCCATAGCCCCGTGCCCGATTTTTACTGGGGCCACGTCGGCTGGGTGTACACCGCCGACGCCCCACTCGGTAAGTCGGGCGGCCCGGAACGCTACATTATGGACCTGATTAGCGACCCGTTTCAAAAGTGGCTGCACAAGCGCAACCGCTGGGCCAAGGTCTACATCGCGCATCTCGTCGCCATTCTAGTCGGGGCGTTCGGACTGGGGTGGGCGATCACGGGCGAATTTGAGCAGGCTGTACAGATCACCGTGCAAGCGTTCGTCTGGGGCATCGTAGTCCGGACCGTGTACGTGTGGCACATCACCTGGCTAGTCAACTCCGCGTCGCACCGCTGGGGGTACCGCAATTACGAGACCAGCGATCAGAGCCGCAACAACTGGTTAGTCGCGTTGCTCACCAACGGCGAAGGCTGGCACAACAACCACCACGCCGCCCCCAGCGCCGCCGCCCACGGCCACCGCTGGTGGGAAATCGACCTCACCTATTCCTTCATCCGCCTACTCGAAGTCTGCCGATTGGCGAAGCAAGTCATCCCCGTCAAAGTCGCGTCGTACAAAGTGAAACCGTAAGGCGAATCCCGATCAGACTTTTCACCACAGAGGGCACAGAGAGCCACGGAGAAGAAAAAATACTTGTATTGATTTCCTCTGTGGCTCTCCGTGCCCTCTGTGGTGAGTTCAGTTCTTAAAATTCCGTCCGATCGAACTTCGCACGTTCTGTCACTGTCACTTCTGGGCGTTCGCCCTAAAATTTGCGGACGCACCGTTATTGCGTTTTTGCAACCATCAGAAGGGTCGGGATCATGTCTGTTCCGGAGAATCCGTTTTCGGCGATTGAAACGAAGTGGCAACAGACGTGGGAAGCCGAACGCCTTGATGACGTGAACCTTCGGGCCGCGACGAACCCGTACTACACCCACGTCATGTTCCCGTACCCGAGTGGGGACCGGCTGCACGTGGGCCACGTCTACAACTACGCGCCGGCGGATGCGTTCGCGCGCTACATGCGGATGAAGGGGCACACGGTTCTGTCGCCGATGGGATTCGATGCGTTCGGGCTGCCGGCGGAGAACCACGCCATCAAGACGGGCATTCACCCGAGCGTACAAATCCGCGACAACATCGAGACGATGATTTCGCAACTCAAGCGACTGGGGTGCATGTACGACTGGTCGAAGACGCTGAACACCAGCGACCCGAGCTATTACAAGTGGACCCAAACCGTCTTCCTGACGATGCACAAGCGCGGGCTGGCGTACCGCAAAGAATCGCTAGTCAACTGGTGCCCCGGAATCTGCCAGACCACACTGGCCAACGAGCAAATCGAAGACGGCCGGTGCGAACGCTGTCGCACCTTGGTCGTGTTACGCCCGATGAAGCAGTGGTACTTCCGCATCACGCAGTACGTGGACCGGCTGATCGAAGGACTCGACAGCGACCGGGTGAAGTGGCCGGAACTGACCAAGACGTTGCAACGCAACTGGTTCGGCCGCAGCACCGGCATCAACTTCAAGCAGCGTGTGAAGGGGATGGCCATCGAGTTTGAAGTGTTCGACTCGATCCCGCAAACCTTCATCGCCCAGACGTTCACTGTTATCGCGCCGGAACACGCGACGTTGCCGGACTTGGTTCGCGGCACCGAACACGAAGCCCCGGTGATGGAGTTTATCGAACGCACCAAGCGGAAGCGGATGCTGAACCCGCATACCGTGGACAAGGATGTCGATGGTATCTTCACCGGGCGGTACGTGGACAACCCGTTCGGTACCGGCGACCTGCCGATTTGGGTGGCGTCGTATGCGAAGGCAGACTACGGCACCGGCTGGGTGAACTGCTCCGCGCACGACGAACGCGATTACAAGTTCGCCAAGAAGTACGGCATTCCGCTCAAAGTGGCCATGCTGCCGAGCGATCCGGAACGGGCGGCACGAGTTGGCAAGATTGAGGAACATTACCTCGAAGACGACGGCATCCTGACCGAACCCGCCGAGGTTCGCGGCCTGCGTTGGGACCAATCGCGTCAAGCGGTGATGGACCACATCAAAGCGAAAGGCTACGGTCGAGAGACGACCCAATATCGCCTGCGGGATTGGGGCATCAGTCGCCAACGCTATTGGGGCGCGCCGATCCCGATCGTGTACGACCCCGATGGCAACCCCCACCCGGTCCCGGACGAACATCTGCCGTGGCTGTTGCCGACGGACGTGGTGAACTTCCAGCCGAAGGGCACGTCTCCCCTTGGTGAATCGAAGGAGTTGGTCGAACGCACGGAGCGCATCTTCGGCAAAGGCTGGCGGCCCGAACTGGACACGATGGACACGTTTGTGTGCAGCAGCTTCTACAGCTTCCGGTACCTAGCGGAAGGCAATAGCGAAGTCTTCGTGCCGAAGGACATTGAGGCCAAGTGGATGCCGGTGCGGACCTACATCGGCGGGGCGGAACACGCCACGAAGCACCTGATTTACGCCCGGTTCGTGTCGATGGTGCTAACCGATGCCGGGTTGGTGTCCACGCCGGAACCCTACGAACGCATGGTCCACCAGGGCTTAGTGCAGGGCGAGAAAGAGTTCAGCCTGTTCAAAACTGCCGACGGCAAACCCGTCAGCGCCGCCGACGTGACGCAAATCCGTGAGGAAGCCCGCACGGTCGGCGAACACGAAGTCAAGTTCCTGGCGGCGACCGTGAAGGCGACGAAAGAGCGTGTCGAGGGCGTGAAGGTGGACAAGGCGGAGGTCCACAAAACGAAGGGCGCGTTCCGCCTGAAAGCGGACGACGGCATCGTCGTGGATGGCCGCAGTTACAAGATGAGCAAGAGTCGCGGTAACGCCGTCAGCCCGGACCCAGTGATTGATGAATACGGGTGCGACGTGTTCCGGATGTTCCTGATGTTCCTCGGGCCGTTCGGCGCGGCGAGCGAGTGGGATCCCGAACAAATCGAAGGCCCCAACCGCTTCCTACGCCGGGTGTTCGCGTACTACCAGAAGCCAGCGAACGTCAGTGCCGCAACGGAACCGCCGGAAGTCACCCGACACCTGCATCGCGCCATTCAAAGCGTCGATCGGCAACTGACGGACATCGAGTTCAACACGGCGGTCAGTTCGCTGATGTCCTTCTGGAAGGCACTTTCCGATACCCCATTGACCCCCGACTCCGCCGCGAAGTTCGTGCAGCTACTCGCCCCGATCGCCCCGCACATCGGCGAAGAGTTGTGGCGCGTCTACCTGGGCCACAAGGAGAGCGTCTTCAAATCCAAGTGGCCACAGTTCGACCCCGCGATGGTCGTGGAAGAAGCAGTCGAAATCGGCGTGCAAGTGAACGGCAAGTTCCGCGCCCGCATCAACGTCCAACGCGAAGCAACCCAAGACCAAGTGCAAGCCGCCGCCCTCGCGCTACCCGACATCGCCCGCTACCTGAGCGCCAGCGACGTGAAAAAAGTGGTCTACGTCCCCGGACGGTTGCTGAACCTAATCGGCACGGAGAAGAAGTAACCAATTGACTGGAAGCCTACAGCCGTTGTTCCCACACTGCGGAGGGCGGCTTCCAGGTTTTGGGCGCAGTCATTGCTCTAACCGCGCCCCAATAGCAGGTCAAGAACCCAACATCCGCGAGCGTGGAACAGGGCATTGCGACAGTGGGTGAGGATGTCCGGATTGTCGCATCCAGCGTCTTCGAGCGCATCGGCCAGGATCGGCATGTTGTGGTATTGGGCATGGCGGTCGATGCTTTCGGCGATGCCAATCACGGTAGACGTGAGCCAGCGTGGGTTCAAGTCAACGGGGCGGAACGGATTGCCGAAGAGTTCTCGAACGGCGTCGGTTTGCTCGATGAATAGTTCTTCCGCGAGGCCGTAAAACGAGTGGCCGTCATTGTTGCGGGCTTGGGCATAGGATGCCATAGAGTAAGGGTTATTTGAAGCATCTTCGATTGAATACCTGTCTTCTAGCAGTTCTATTGCAACATATTCTGGCAGAAAATATGGCTCTGAATCAACAGGGTCAAGCTCAGTTAACACTTCCCAGACTCCCGTTACTACGGCGGCGAGTTCGTTTTTGGAAGCGTCTTCCAAGCGCTCGGCAAGATTGATGGCTGCTTGCATTCGTGTGTCGGGGAAGCGTTCGCATTGTCGGCAGCACCACACCGTGTAGAGGCGTGCCTTCCGGTTACTGGCCTTTCCGCGAAGGAAATCCAACAATGAAGCGGGATTGGAGTTGGTGAGCCACTCTTCCTCGGTCATGGGCTGCCCAACCAAGTTTGATTACATCCGCTGTTCCCAAACGCCACGGAGTGCGGCTTCGAGATTCCGCACGTAGCGGGGGCCGTCGGCCAGCGGAGATGCAAGTAGTCGCGCACGCAAACCGGCGCGGATTTCGGCGAGTTCGGGGCGGCGTTGGGTCCAGGATTTGGCAAGAGCAATGAGCATCTCGGGGGAATCGGCGATGAAGTCGTTCAGGCCGAGGGTGGTGTTGACCATCACGCCCTGCCGCGACACGTAGCTCGGACCGACGCAGGTGAGGACGGGCACGCCCATCCACAGCGAATCGCCGGTCGTGACGCCGCCGTTGTACGGGAACGGGTCGAGGGTGATGTCGAACTGTTGGTACGCTTCAAAATACTTTTCGCGGGGTAGCCGCATTACCATTTCGATCCGTTCCCGCAAGATACCGGCTTTGGTGAAGCGGTCCATCAACCGTTTCGACCCGGCTTGCGATTGCCCCGCGAGCAGCATGAGTTTCGTGCCGGGGATGGATTGAATCAGCTTGATCCAGGTGTTCAAGCACGCATCGGAAATCTTCGCGGAGTTGTTCAGGCAGCCGAAGGTAAACTGCTTCTTCTCACTCGACGGCAGTGGCGTGACGGGGATGTCCAAATCCGGAGGCACATACGCCCACGGCACTTCGGGCAGGCGTAACAACCTCTCGACGCTCAGTTCTTCGGTCGTACCAACGGGGTCGGAAACCGCGTCGGTGATCCGATAATCGACCGCCGCCATGCCGGTCGTGTTAGGGTAGCCGAACAGCGTGAGTTGAATTGGCGCGGGTCGTTGGGCCAACAGTGTGAGGCGGTTGCCGGCGGTGTGACCGTTGAGGTCGATGAGCACGTCGAGTTGGTCTTTGCGGATCATCTCGTAGGCTTGGCCGTCGGGCAGTCCGCCGATGGGCCGCCAGTGGTCGGCCAGTTTCCGCAACTTCTCCGTGGTGTCATCGGGCCGCAAAATGCTGGCGTAAGCGTACACCTCAACGCGGTTGCGGTCGTGGTGGGTCAGCAGCAACTCGATGAAATTGGCCACGGTGTGGTTGCGAAAATCGGAGCTGATGTAGCCCACCCGCATCTTCCGGCCAGCTTCGTGTGGGTGCGGCAGGGGCAGCGGGTCCGGCACGGGCGTGGCGAATTTCGTGGCCCACTCGAAGTGCTCTTTCGCCACGTCTTCGGGCTTCAAGTCGGAGGAGTAATTCAGCAACAACAACAGGTTGCTATGGATGGCGGGGGTGTCGGAGCGATGCGTCAGCGATTCCCGGAGGCAGTTGATGGCTTCCTCGCACCGCCCCTGTTCCGCGAGATTCGTGCCGAGATTGCTCCACGCATCCGCGAGATCGGGCTTCAGTTCGACCGCTTTTTGGTAGTGGAACAATGCGTCATCTTTGCGGCCTTGGAACTCCAGGTTCAGCCCGAGCGCGTTGTGGGCTTCGGCGTAATCGGGCTTGAGCTTCAAGGCTTTTTGAATGCACTCCGTGGCCTCCGCCGACTTCCCCGCGTTGGAAAGTGCCAAGCCCAGGTTGTACAACCCACGCGGGTCCGATGGCTTCAAATCGACGCCCTTGCGGAACGCGGCGATGCCTTCGTTCAGTTGCCCGGAGCGAACGTGGGCGTCACCGAGCCGACCATACGCATCCGCGTTACCCGGTTCGAGTCGGACCACCGTCCGGAACATCTCAACCGCCGCGTGCATGTCCCCGACGGCGGCGTAGACCAGCCCGAAGTTGTACGCCGCGCTCGCGTGCTGCGGGTTGCCGTTCAAGCACTCGCGGTAGTGAGTAGCCGCCAACGCGAACTGGTTGCTGCGGCGGTAAAGATTGCCAAGGTTGAAGTGGGCGTCCGGGTAGCCGGAAATCGTGGCGAGTGCCAGTTGATACTTTTGCTCCGCTTCGTCTAACTTCCCCGCCCGAACCAGTAGCACCCCGAGGTTACACAACGTCGGCGCGTGGGCACCCGCCTGGCTGAGAATGGCGCGGTACATTTGTTCGGCAACGTCAAAGTCCCCCGCGTGATGCTTGGCCACCGCCGCAGCGAACGCGGTGTTGATGTCGCTCATGAGCGCGCCTCAATCCAGGAAGTGTCAGTCCGGGAGGGTCAGGTGCCACGAAACAATGTATCAAGTCTCGACCCCAACCCTCCCCGAAAGAGGGGTGGGAGTCAGATTCTTCCTTCCCCCCGTCTGCGGGGGGACTGAGGGGGGTTAAAACCAGCCACCCGTCACGAAAAGCGTCCTGCATCGGGTGGCCGTCTCGACCCCACCCCACCCCTCCCCGCAAACGGGGAGGGAGCCAGCGTCAGGTGCTACGAAAAAAACCCGGCGCGAGGGCCGGGTTTATTCGCGCAGAGCATCCGTTCAATTACTCGCCAACGTAGGGCAGCAATGCCATGAACCGGGCACGCTTCACAGCCGCCGCGATTTCCCGTTGGAACGCCGCGCACAAGCCGCTTCGTTTGCGACTGAACAGCTTGCCTTGGCTGGTAATCAGTTTCTTGAGCGACGGCACGTCTTTGTAATCGACGAAAGCCGGTCGGGGACAACCTTCCTTCGTGCAATACCGGCAGCGGCTTTTCCGGTTCCGAAGGGCCTTCTTCCGAATCATGAGTCCGACATCCTAAATGTGGCCGTGGTAGACGGTAACAGTGTTCGTTCCGCAAATGCGTGAATAACTAAGTTAGGAGCCACCCGCCCAACTGTCAACGGGCGAACGGGGAAGAGCGCCACAACGTGACTACAGTTGAAACACGATCGGAATCATGGGATGATGATTCTGTTGACCCATCGAGTACAGCTAAGACTTCGTGTGGTGAGAGATATGGCCACCGACTTTACGGGAACCAATACTGAAAAGGTAGATAAGCTCGTCGGCGCAATCGTGGAGCTTCGGACAACAGTGCGGCTTTGTTTGGCAGCAATTGGAGTGGGCGTGCCACTGATGATCGGGCTGTTAACGTTCCTGGTGGCCCAGTCGTTCAGCACGGCGGCAAAAGTGGACCGGGTTGGAGATCGGATCGACCGAATCACAATGAATGTCTTCCGAGGCTAGCGAACACGCGATTGCGTTTCAGCGCGATGGGTATTTCGTTCGGGATGGCGTTGTATCGGACGATGATATTCCGCGCTTTCCAGACTTTCGGCTTGATCTTCGTTCAGCGCGGCGCCAGAATGTGCGGGTCTTTCGGAGACTCGTGTTGAGCCTCCGAGACGGGGCAAAACACGTTAGACAGAATCGGTAGTGGACTAGACCGAATCGATTTTGGTGTAATAAAAAGTTTGGCGGCGGAGGCGCAAAGCGGATGACAGCATCGAAGCCCGAGCGACTTGTCATCCACCCGTTGGTTCCGTCGTCCCTGGCTGGCCAACTCGGCGG
Organism: Fimbriiglobus sp.; assembly: GCA_043785105.1. Lineage (GTDB taxonomy): Bacteria > Planctomycetota > Planctomycetia > Gemmatales > Gemmataceae > Fimbriiglobus. Next base: position 41,426 of record JAYVXO010000268.1, on the reverse strand, counting down.
ACTGTGGAAGTGGTTCAAGGAGTACGCCGAGGAGAACTTTCCGAATGAGGAGTTGGCTCCCGGCAAGGACGGCCTGCCCGCCGACTCTGAACCTGAGTTGGATGAGGTCAAGCGGGTCGAGCAGGTCGAGGTCTTCGAGGCGACGGATATCGGCCGTGGGCACCTGAGCGTCAAGTGCAAGGTGCGGCTGGTCATCACCGCGAGCCTCAACAACGCTGAGGAGACGGTGGCCACGGTCAAGCCAACCTGGGAGATGTACCTACTCGTGGAGCCAGGCACTGGGTCAGTTATCGAGCACAGTCACGGTTGGGACGGCGGCTGGTTGCCGGACCCAAAGCACGCCGACGGCCTCGAATGGAACAACCGGGTGTGACCCAGTCACAATGAATGGGTTAATCGGTGACAGGATTTCCGCAGTTGCTTGTTAGCCCGACGCGCCAGCGAGGGGTTACGCCGAACCCCTCGCTGGCGCGTCGGGCTAACAAAACCTGTACCAATGCGGCAACGGCGGAACTCCTACATTGAGTCAGCACAAAGAACTTGTCAGAAGCACGCCTACAACACCGGATAGACCAGAGTTGCATTTCGACGGACTGGTAAGATTCGGTTCTATACAATCACTGTTTATGCGGTAGAGGATGCGGTGTGAGAGTTCTTGCGGTTTCGGAACTGTTGTCCACGATTGACCAGTTCCTTGCCGGCCGGTTAGATGCGGCTGGACTTGAAGAGTGGGCCGAGCAGCGTGAGATGAGCGAGGACATCGAGTATGACGAGGCAGACGCAGTCGCTATTGCCGAGACCATATTCCTGCTCGCTAACCCTGTGATCAACGGTGCGATCACGGCTGAGCAAGTTCATGTGGTGCGGGCAAGACTGCAGCGGTGTAGCCAAAGCACCGAACCAAGCGCTGCTGCAGACGCCGGAGTCTGATTCGTTTCTTGGGACTTCAAGCACATTGTGGCTGCTGCTAAACTGGTTCGTCCGACAGCTTCAGTATTCTGCACAGCGCTTCGACAGGAATGGACGCCGTGAAACAGTTCAAAACCATCTTTCCGATTGGCGACGGGGACGTGAATGCGGTGCCCGTCCGGGAAATTACCCCGGCGGTTCGGTTCTACACGCAGACGCTCGGGTTCTTGCTGGTGACGGAAGATGAACGGTCCGTAGTCCTGAAACGGGATGACGTTCAGATCGGGTTGGTCGCCCAGGCCGATCACGATTGGGCAACTGCGGGGTCGTTCTATATCGCCGTCGCGGATGTCGAAGCCCTGCGCCGCGAATTCGAGGGCAACGGCGCCAAACCGCAAGCGACCCGGATCCAAGAACACGACGGAAAGAAGTACCGCGTCTTCTTTTTGCGGGAATGCGACATGATGGAATTCCACGACGGCTACTGTTTCTGCTTCGGCCAGCCAGCGTAATTAAAGATGTGTGACGCAGCTGGGTTACCGACCATCACATTCCGCCGCTACCTCAATTTTCATCGCTCACCAGACTGGTGAGCGATTTTGTTTGGTGGGTGTTGCTGGAAAATTTCCCGCTACGGGTGGGGTGGGAGGTGTTTCTTCCAACAAGCGGACCCGAACCGGGCTAGCACATCGTAAGGAGTTTCAGCATGATAAGCCCATCGCGGAGGATGATTCATGCCTGTGGATTTGAGCGTGTTACCCAAGGATTTACTCGCCCTGATTCGGCGGCACTGGGGGTTTTCATCGTTGCGGCCACTGCAATCGCAGGCCGTGGCCGCCGTGCTGGCGAACCGGGATTCGTTGGTCGTGATGCCGACGGGTGGCGGGAAGTCGCTCTGCTACCAAGCCCCGGCAGTGTTGCGGACTGGGCGGAACGGGGTCACACTGGTGATCTCGCCACTGATTGCGTTGATGAAAGATCAAGTGGATTCGCTGACGCGGATCGGGATTGAAGCGGTGCGATTTGATAGCACGCTCACCGCCGCCGAACGCAACACCAACGAAGCCGCCGTTCGCACCCGGACTGCCCCGCTAGTGTTCACCTCGCCGGAACGGTTAGCAACTCCTGGGTTCTCACGCTTCTTATTGGAGGCCGGTGGGGTTCGCACGGTGGCGATTGATGAAGCGCATTGCATCAGTCAATGGGGCCACGACTTTCGCCCGGAATACCGGCAACTCGGGCGGCTCCGCGAACTGTTCCCTGGCACGAACATCCACGCCTACACCGCGACCGCCACGCCGAAAGTGCGTGACGACATTGTTCGCCAACTCAACTTGCACGACCCGGAAATTCTCGTCGGCAACTTCGACCGGCCCAACCTCACGTTCCGCATTTTCCCCCGCCTGGATGTCATCAAACAGGTCCGCGAAATCCTGGACCGGCACGACGGTCATGCGGGCATCGTGTATTGCCTGCGACGCAAAGATGTTGAAAGTGTGACCACCACTTTGTTGAGTGCGGGGTATCAGGCGGTCGGGTATCACGCCGGGATGGGGCACGAAGAACGGCGGCAGGCACAAGAGATTTTTACCAACGCCGAAGCCCCGATCATCGTGGCGACCGTAGCGTTCGGCATGGGTATCGACCGCCCCGATGTCCGGTTCGTCATTCACATTGCGATGCCGAAGTCCATTGAGCATTACCAACAAGAAGCCGGGCGCGGCGGGCGGGACGGGCTGCCGGCGGAGTGCGTGTTGCTGTACTCCGGAGCCGATCGAATGATGATGCGCAATATCATTGAAAAGTCCGCTGCGGAAGCCGAAGGGGGTGTCGCACCCGACTATCTGCCGACGGCGTTCGCGCACGTCGATGACATGGATCGGTACTGTCGCGGCGCGGTGTGTCGGCACCGGGCACTGGTCAGTTACTTCGGGCAGGCGTTCGAGACGGCGAATTGTGGCGCGTGTGATTTGTGTTTGGGCGACACCCTGGAAGTGCCGGACGCCACCGTGACGGCGCAGAAGATTTTGTCGTGCGTGGCCCGAGTGAAAGAATCGTTCGGTGCGGGGCACGTCATCGCGGTGTTGCGGGGCGAGGACACGGACGCCGTGCGGCAACGCAAGCACAACGAGTTAAGCACTTACGGGTTGTTGAAAACCGTGGCGAAGCCGACCCTGCGAGACTGGATCTATCAAATGATCGGTCAAAACGTCCTCGCACAAGTCGGCGAGGAATACCCGCTGTTGAAGCTGAACAAGGCGTCGTGGGCAGTGCTGCGCGGCGAGCAACAAGTGCGGTTGATCCAACTGAAACGGGCGGAACCCACGTCGCGCCGTAGCAGTGGGAGTAGCAGTGGGAGTGCTAGACCAACGACGCCCCAAGCCCCGATTTCGACGACGCCGTTCGACCTCGGGTTGTTCGAGAAACTCCGACTGTTGCGCCGCCAACTCGCCGAAGCGGAGAAAGTCCCGGCGTACCGCATCTTCCCCGATAGCGTGCTGATTCTGTTCGCGTCCAGCCGTCCGAAATCACCGGAGGTGATGCGCCAAGTCACCGGCGTGGGCGACATCAAAATGAAAGCCTACGGCGAAGCGTTCCTGGCGGTTTTGAAGAGCCACGTGCCCGAAACCACTTTGCAAACTTCCGCGCCGACCCCGACGCGAACCAGCAGTAGCCCCCTGGCGTCTGCCGCCCGCAAGCAACAAGCGTTCAAGCTGTTTCAAACGGGGTGCGTGATCGACGACGTGATGCACCAATTGCACGTGGCTCGATCGACGGCTGCCGATTACTTCACGAAATACATTGAGGAAGAACAGCCCGAAGACATTACGACGTGGGTGCCGGACGATGTGTACCAAGAAGTCGCCGCCGCCGCCCAAGTCGTCGGCCGCGAGAAATTGAAACCCATCTACGACGCCCTCGAAGGGCACGTGACGTATGACCACATCCGCTGGGTGCTTGTGCATCAAGACGTGCGGAAGAGGTGAGAAGGCACACTGCCAATGTGTTGTGAAACGTGGTGAGATCACTACAGATTCTGAGACGGCTCCATCCGTTCGTGAAGAACACCAACGATCAATACATGAGTCTTTTTCACGAAGTAATAGGCGATGTGTTTCTGAATTCGTTTGCTTCTCATGCCCTTTACGAGTTCGTCCCGACATCGTCCGGTGAGGGGTGATTTCCCGATTGATTCAACGCCCGCGAACAATTGGCTCATGTAAACGTTCCGTTGTTCAATCCCCCACGTTTCTTCGGTGTACACACCGATCGCATCAAGGTGAACACAAGCTTCTAAAGTGTACCGTAACATAGGGCGGCTCACTTGCGTTGATTCAATGAGGTGAGAAGCTCATCGAGAGTGAGCGAGGTGGTTTCACCGGCTTCCGCTTGACGAATTCCTTCGGCAAGCGCCGCTTTCAACCGTGTTAATTTCAATTCATCAAGTAAATCAACGGTCTTGTCCATCTGACGAATCGCATCTCGGATCACTTCGCCTGAGCTCGCGTATAACCCGCTATCGATCTTGGATTGAACAATCTGCAAAAGTTCTGGTGTTAAAGTGACGTTCAGTGATGGCATTGTTGCTCCTTGATTTCTATGGCCGGGTTTCACCCAATTACTTCTTCCGCTTGTGTTTCGCTTCGTCTTGGATCATTGATTTGAGGGAGCGGATTTCCATTGTGGAACTGGCTTGCGGGGCCATTTCGCGGAGCTTCTTGCGGGCGCGGGAGAGCAACGAGCCGATCGTGTTGACGGGGATGTGCAGGTCCGTGCTGATCTCCTCGTAGGTGTGGCCTTCGAGGTAGAACAGCCGCACGACTTCGCGGTCCTGGCCGGATAACTTGCGGAGTAATCGTTCGACTTCTTCCAGGCTTTCCATGCCCTTCTGGGCAGCAGGGCTGTCGTCCGGAATGTCATTCGTCGTCACAGACCCGGTGCGAATCTCATCTTTGACGGCTTGACGGCGGTTCAATTCGTGGACGCAAATCCGCCGTGCAATCACCGTCAGATAGGTTGCCAAACTCGAATGGCCTTTGAACTGCTTCAGCACTTTGTAATCGTCCGCCACAAACTGCAACAGCACCTCGGCGGCAATGTCTTCGACATCCTCCGGGGAGATTCGCGCACTCCGCAAGTGGGCCGTGGAGTGAATGACGTGGTAAACCAGACTGAGGTAACGATCGACGAAATCGTTCCACGAGCCTGGTTTTTTCGCCAGACAGTTCTGCCACAAATCCCGGTCAAGTGCTGTGAGCGACACGGCGAATAGCCCCTGATGTTGGGCAAACGATGCGGAAGCGTGCGTTGGCCTGACGCTGTAATCTTACCCAGTGCTGCACCACCGGCCTAGTCTGGGCGCATCAACTCGGGCATTTCTCTTGCGTCGGGCGCCGGTCGTTCCGATGATGGCGGATGCAATCACCACTCCGGGAGACGTTATTATGCTAGACGGCATCCCTCGCCGCCAGTTTGTTCAACTGGGTGCTGGCGCACTTTTCACCACGGCCACAGGATTTGCTATGAACGCAGAAGCTGCCGACGACACGCCGAAAGTCCCCGAACGCGACTACCCCGCACCGAAGTTCGTGCCCAAGTTCGCCAAGCCGATCCTCGACTTAACGCTCGCCCGCGACTTCGTGCTGTTCGCGCACTCCGACCTGGAGATGGTCAAAACGCTACACGCCAAGGAACCCACGTTGGTCACGGCCACCGTCGATTGGGGCGGTGGGGATTGGGAATCCGGCCTCGGTGGCGCGTCCCACTTGGGTCGCCGGGACATCGCGGAGTACCTGTTGGCCAACGGCGCCCGCATCGACATCTTCGCCGCCGCGATGCTCGGGATGTTGGACGTGGTGAAGGGTCTGCTGACGGCCTACCCGAAGTTGGTCGATACAAAAGGCCCGCACGGCATCCCGCTGATGATGCACGCCAAAATGGGCGGCAAGGAAGCGGAGGCAGTGTTCGAGTATCTGCAAACCCTGAAGCCAATGGCAAAGCCTGCTGACAAGAAACCCGAGTAGCCGGATTCGGATGTGGCTTTGGCGCCGGAAACCTGTAACTGCGGCCCGCCTAACAACCGCTTCTGATGGGTCGATAGACAAATGTTTTGAATGCTTGGTCTGGTTTTGTGCCCTGAAGGGGCACCGGGTTGTAGCCACGGGTGGAGGCTTTGCGGAACCCGTGGACCGCGACTACACCCAACAAGTCGCCCTGAAGGGGCGAAGGAATTCCTCTGCCCCTTCAGGGCAGTCGAGTCGTGGGGTTTCCGGTTCCACGGGCTGCGCAAAGCCTCCACCCGTGGCTACATCCCACGACCACTAACGTGGTCACCAAGCCAAAACATTTGTACTCCAAGTTTGCCAGGGCACTTTCAGTTTCAATGTTGCGTTCGGGTTAGCCCGACGCGCCAGCGGGGGGTCTGCCGAAACGAACTCCACGCCGTACCAACTTTGTTCAGCGTGACGGACCGGGGCGGGACCGTCCCGACCGGACCCCTCGCTTGCGCGTCGGGCTAACAAAAACCGCCAGAATGATAACGAAAGTGATTTAACTCTCTCCAAGTATTTCCACTGAGGTTCCTTCATTATGCGTCGCTCGATTCTTGCCTTGATGGTTGTGGTGTCGGCGACATCGGTCGTGACCGCACAAACGCCCACGTTCACGCGCACCGAGGATGTGATTTACGGCCGCAAGTTCGGTATTGCTCTCACGATGGACGTGTTCACGCCGAAGGAAAAGGCCAACGGTGCTGGCGTGATCTTCTGCGTGAGCGGGGGATGGGTTTCCTCGCACGACTCCGTCAACGCGGTCTTTTACGCCGAACTCCTGAAGCGGGGTTATGTGGTGTTCGCGGTCGTGCATGGCTCGCAGCCGAAGTTCACGATCCCGGAAGTGCTGGAAGATATGCACCGGGCGGTGAGGTACATCCGCCACAATGCCGCGAAGTACAACGTCGATCCGGAGCGATTGGGAATCAGCGGTGCGTCGGCGGGCGGGCACCTCTCGTTGATGCAGGGCAATGCCCCGAAGGTCGGCGATCCGAAGGCGAAAGATCCGGTCGATCGGCAGTCCTCGAAAGTGGCCGCGATTGCCTGTTTCTTCCCGCCCACGGACTTTTTGAACTACGGCAAAGAAGGCGTCATTGCGCTGGGGCGTGGGCCGCTCACCGGGTTCCGCCCGCCGTTCGATTTCCGCGAACGGGACGCCAAGACCAATTCCTGGGAAATCATCACGGACGAAGAAAAACGCACGGCGATCGGCAAAGAGATTTCCCCGGTCTATCACGTCTGCGCCACGTCCGCACCCGCACTGATTATCCACGGCGACAAGGATAAGTTGGTGCCGATTCAACAAGCCGAACTGGTGGTCGCGGCGTACAAGAAAGTCGGCGTGCCGTGCGAACTGGTCACGAAGGTCGGCGGCGATCACGGCTGGGCGGGGATTGATAAGGACATCGTCCAGTTTGCGGACTGGTTCGACAAATACTTGCCTGCGAAAGCTGTCAGCGCGGCCATTGAACACACCAAAGATGCGCCCGACGCCATCAAGAAAGCACTCGCCGCCAAGTCCGCCGTGTTGATTGACGTGCGCGAGTTAAAAGAGTGGGATGCGGGCCACCTGCAAGACGCCGCACTCCTGCCACTGAGCAAGATCAAAGCGGGCACCACTGCCGACGAGTTAGCCAAGCTGATGCCGAAGGGCAAAGTGGTGTACTTGCACTGTAAAGCCGGCGGGCGCTGCGTCACTGCCGCCGAAATCCTCGTCAAGCAAGGCTACGACGTGCGACCGCTGAAGGACGGCTACGACGACTTGGTGAAGCTCGGGTTCCCGAAAGCGGAAGAGAAGTAAACACTAAGCATTTTCACCACAGAGGGCACAGAGAGCCACAGAGGAGAATTCAACATGTATTGAATGGGTCTGTCGAAATTTTGGGCACGCCTTCTGCAAGGGGTTTTCGGCCCTGAAAGGGACGTGCTATCAGCCCAGGGCTATGCCCTGGGAACTGGCACCCAGGGCATGGCCCTGGGCTGATAGCACGTCCCTTTCAGGGCCGAAAACCATGAGAACTCACCCGCAGAACAATTTGCCAGACCCGTATTGGAGTTGCTCTGTGGCTCTCCGTGCCCTCTGTGGTGAATTCGGTTTTAGGAATTACCCCTGCAAGTGGGCTTCCAAGAACCACAACGACTTATCGAGTTTCCGCGAGATGTTCGTGAACAGATCGGCGGTATCGGCGTCGTGAAGCTGGTTGGCTTTTTCGCACGCGGCGCGGGTTGATTTCGCCAATTCCGCGTACCGCACCGCCAGGGCTTCGACGACGGCTTGCCCCATAAACGTGTTGCCGGGGAACTCCGTCAGGCGGGAGGTCGTGGCGGCCTGGCGGACAGTGCCGCTGACGCTTCCACCCAAGGCGGTGGCGCGTTCGGCGATATCATCAATCGGGTCTTCGAGGTCTTCGGCGAGCTTGTCGAACAGTTCGTGCAGCGCGATGAACGTCGGCCCTTTCACGTTCCAGTGCGCGTGTTTCGTTTGGCTGTACAAGTCGATTGAATCGGCGAGTTGCTGGTTCAACAGCGCGACCAGCTTCGTGCGGGTTTCGGCGGGAAGGTCGTTGCGGGTCGGAAAATTCATGGTACTCATATCTGTCGATCCTTGGTGAACGGTTTGGGTTACCTTTTTATGATAGACTCCGCGTCACCCACCGCCACTTTTTCACCCGACTACTTCACCGCACGCCAGCGATTCCGGGATGCGGCTCATCAATTGAATTGGTCTCTCGAATCCCACCCCGTTGATGCACGCGGGCCGAACGACGAAGAGTTGACGATCGACGTGGCCGTCTCCGAGGGTGCCGATCCGTTAGCCACGTTGTTGGTCACCAGTGGAGTGCATGGGGCGGAAGGCAGCTTCGGGTCGGCGGTGCAATTGGCGATGTTACACGAATGGCGGAACACGGAAATTCCGATCCGGGTCGTCTTCGTTCATGCCGTCAACCCGTTCGGGTTTGCCCACCGGCGACGGTTCGACGAACACAACGTGGACCTCAATCGCAACTTTCTCCTGGACGGCGAAGCGTTTACCGGCAGTCCGCCGATGTACGCCAAACTCGACGCCATCTTGAACCCGAAGCACCCACCCCGGTTCGATGCGTTCACGCTCCGGGCGTTGGCGTTCATCGCCCGGTACGGCAGGACCGCGTTGAAGCAGGCGATTGCAGGCGGGCAGTACGACTTCCCGAAGGGGCTGTTCTTCGGCGGCCACGCGCCGTCCCAAAGTCATCGCATATTGAAGGCGAATCTGGCGCGGTGGCTGGGGGAGTCGAAGTCGGTGATGCACCTCGACTACCACACCGGGCTTGGCGAATGGGGCACCTACAAGTTGCTGCTCGATGAACCGATCACGGACGAACTTCAAGTCCGCCTCAGTACGGTGTTCGGTCCCGAATCGCTGGAATTAATGCATCAAGACGGCATCGCCTACGAAGCACGCGGCGGGTTCGGGATGTGGTGCCTGGGGCAAAACCGCCACCGCGACTACGTGTTCCTCTGCCCGGAGTTCGGCACCTACGACGGGATCACGATGCTGAAAGGACTGCGAGCGGAGAACCAATCGCACCACTGGTGTGACCCGACCAACCCGGCACGCCAGCAGACCGGCGCAAGGCTTAGCGAACTGTTCGTCCCCGCCGACACTGAGTGGCGAAGCAAAGTGTTACACGACGGCCAAGAATTGATCCGCCGCGCCGCGAGTGGGGAGTGGATCGTGAAAAGTGGAGAGTGAAAAGTGGATTGTGGATAGGGAAGAATAGCCAGCATGATAATCCGTTCTTCGGTTTAACTAACCACTCTTCACTTTCCACTCTGTCTTGTTGGAAGAAACGCCTCCTACCCCACCCCTAGGTGGAAATTTTCTGGCTAAGTTGATGCCGGATCTGATAAGTATTCTGACAGCGTGACGTGATAGGTCTTGTAGGTCGCGGTCGAGGCTTTGCGAGGCCCGACATGGGACTTGGAATCGACAGGGGCCAGCTATTTTTGGGTGGAACCTTTGTGTCGGGCCTCGTCGCAAAGCCGACTTCGACCACGACCTACAAATCCGCCAAACTCGCCGTTATCCCAACCGGCGGGCTAGCACCACGGCGCCGATGGCGGGGTCGGGGACAAGTTGGGTGGCACCGGGTGGCACGCCGTTATGCTGAAGGGCGGCCAGGAAAAAGTTACGATAGGTTTCGCTGCCGAGCATGACGCCACCGGCTAACGCCAGGGGTATGGCGGTGGGCGACAACCCGTTGTTTTTGACGGCGGATGCTGCGGTACAAGCGAGTTCCGTGGCTTCGTGTTGGACGATGCGGGACGCGACTTCATCGCCTTCGGTTGCGGCTTCTAGCACGAGCGGGGCCATCCCGGCGATGGCGGCTCGGTCCCACGGGCCACGGTAGACGGCGGGGATCAAGTCGGGCGGGTTGGCCAGATTCATTCGCTTCAGAAATCGTTCTAGTAACACGGTACTCGGGCCAATCTTGTCCGCCGATCGGCACGACGCCCGCAACGCCGTCAACGCGATCATGTACGCACTGCCTTCGTCGCCGAGGGTGTAGCCCCAACCGCCGCATCGCCCCACTTCACCCGTCGGCTGTTTCACGAACGCAATCGACCCGGTCCCCGCAATGACGGCCAAGCCCCAGCCGTCGGGCGTCCCGGCGGCCAGCAACAGCGTGGCGTCGTTGGCCACCAGCACGTGGTCGGCCAGGGCGACGCGGGCGGCCCAGCCGTGGACCACGTCCAACCCTTCTTGCCGATCGACACCCGCCAGCCCGAGCGTCGCGCCGCCGACTTTGGCACGCGGCAAGTTCGCGGCCTGAAACGCCCGGTCAATTGATTCGTCCAGTGCCTTCAAGCCGTTGTCTACGCCGACCGATTGAATGTTCGACGGACCCGCAGTGCCCCGCCCGAGGACTTCGCCGGTGTCCCTCCTCGCCAACGTCGCAATCGTGTTCGTGCCGCCGCCGTCGATGCCGATGACGAGGTCTGGAGCCGATGAACGATCCAAAGCCCATGAACGATCGTTCATGGGCTTTCGCCCAGAAATTGTGTTCAGGACTTCGCTAATTCGACCGTTGGCGGAGTGGAGTTTCACCCGCGCTTCGTCGGCGGGAACGCCGCCGAACTGGGCCACGATCGCGGTCTTCACTTCGCCGTTGCAGCGTTGCAGCAGGGCATCGGCAGCATCGGCGTCAACGCCGGTCACGGTGCGGACGATGCGGTTGGCGCGGGCCTTCAGCTTCTCGTTGCTGGCCTTCAAATCGACCATCAAGTTGCCGAAGGTTTTGCCCATCCGCACCATCGCGCCGGTCGTGAACATGTTCAGCACCAGCTTCGTGGCAGTGCCGGATTTCAGGCGGGTTGAGCCGCTCAGAATCTCCGGCCCGACGACCGGGATCACTGGCAAATCGACTGCCCGTTCCAACTCCGAATTGGTGTTACACGCCACCCCGATCGTGAACGCACCAACCCGCTTGGCGTACCGCACCGCACCCAGCACATACGGCGTGCGACCGCTGGCCGCAATGCCGCACACGACATCGTTGGCCGTGATGTTCAGTGCGACCAAATCGCTTTCGCCGAGTTGCGGTGAATCTTCGGCCCCTTCGACCGCCCGGAACATCGCCCCCGGCCCGCCCGCGATCAACCCGACGACTTGCTCCGGCGGGGATTGAAACGTCGGCGGGCACTCGGACGCATCCAACACTCCCAGCCGCCCGGACGTTCCCGCACCCAAATAAATCAACCGACCACCCCCAGCCAATCTCGCCGCAATCGCGTCAATCGCCTGGGCAATCGCCTGGCTCTGCGTGGCCATCGCCGCCGCAATCGTGGCGTCCTCGGCGTTCATCAACGCGACGATTTCAACCGACGTGAGTTCGTCCAGCCGCGCCGACGCCGGGTTGCGCGATTCGGTCTGAAGGTGTTGCAGTGGATCCACACAGCCCCCTAAAAGCCAATGAACCCCAAATGCCCACGAATGATCATTCGTGGGCTTTACTTCCTTCCCCAACACAACGCCACCAGCACCGTCGTGCCCGCACCGATGGGGGCGTACCACGGCCACGCCAGGGCGATCGGTTTCGTTGTATCGGCGGGGAAGAGGTTCGGCAGGTTTGCTCGCATGACATCGGCAACGGGCGTGAGCGTGGGCAGCCACACCAGCAGTACGGCTACGAAGCCGCACACCATGCCGACTAACGCGGAGGTCGAACTGACCGGGTTCTTCAAGCTGCCGAGGATGAACAAGCCGAGCAACAGCCCGGTCGTGAACCCGGCCACCGCTAGCACCTTCATGACCACGCTGCTTTCGCCACTGAACTGGAACGCGGCATACGCTACGCCCATCTGGGCCACGCCCCAAATCGCGGTCATGATCCGCGACAACAGCACGTACCACGCCTCCGAGTGGTTGGGTCGTAGCGGGCGGTAGAAGTCGGTTACGAACGCATTCGACGAACTGTTCAAGGACGAACTCAGCGTGGACATCGCCGCCGCCAGCACTGCGGCAATCAGCACCCCGACGACGCCGACCGGCAGCTTCTTGATGATGAATAGACTGAACACCTCGTCGTTGCGGACCCCCTCCTCTAGCGGGAATTGCCCGAGCGAGTTCAGGGCGAACATGCCGATTCCCACGAGCAAGAACAGCGTGAATTGCAGCATCACCGTGATGCCGCTCAGCACGAGTGCCAGTCTCGCCTGTGATAGCGACTTCGCGCACAGGTAGCGTTGCACCATCAGTTGGTCCGCACCGTGGGACGCCATGCTGAACACCGCCCCGCCCAACACGCTGGCCCAAATGTTCGCCGACGACGTGTAGTCGAAGCCGAACTCGAACATCTTGAACTTGCTGTTCGCCTCGCCGATGGCCACGAGTTGGTCCCACCCGCCCGGCAGCAACCGCAGCACGAACACCCCTGCCAACGCCGCCCCGGTGATCTTGATGACGAACTGGATCAGGTCCGTCCAGATCACCGCCTTCATCCCGCCGAGGTAGGTGTACACGATCGTCACGACGCCCACGAACACGATCGCCAATTCAATGCTGAAGCCGACGTATTGAATCAGCAACGCCGTCAGGAACAGCCGCAAGCCGTCCGCAATGGTGCGGGTAATCAGGAACAGCCCGGACGCCACCCGCTGCACCGACGGGTTGAACCGCTGCTGCAAAACCTGATATGCCGAGAACAGGTTGCCGCTCATGTACTGCGGCAACAAGAACCACGCCACGACGCACCGGCCGATGATGTACCCGATCGAAAGTTGCAGGAACGTCATGTCCCCGCCCTGCCGGTTGAACCCGACCCCCGGCACGCTGAGGAACGTGACCGCACTGGTTTCGGTGGCCACGATCGACATCAGCACCAGAAACCACCCGACGTTCCGGTCCCCCACGAAGTACGTCCGCAAGTCCTTCTGCTTGTTCGTGAACCACACGCCGAACAGCGTCATCGTCGCAATGTAAACGCCGACGATCACGAGGTCGATGCTCGACAGCATGGGCAATCCGGGTTGGGGTGCGGGTTATTTTTTGAGCGGCGGTAGCGGCATCCGGACCACGAGATCGTCACCCCTGGGAAGGTCACTGTAGGACCGTCCGCCTTCATCTTCACCATTGATGCCGACACTATAGAGTAGATAGCCAGTTGCGTCTGGTTGGTAAATCAGCGGTTCGCCTGAGAACGAATCCAACGGAATTGTTGGCAGATACTTCGGCTTCAGCGCGTCCAACGTATCCGGGTATCGCCCGTTGTCCGCCTTGTATGCCGCGAGCGCACAGGCAACACGAAAGTTCAGCGCATTTTGCTCACGGCGGTCGTTGGCGTCGTAAATTTTGTCTACCGCGACTAAGAGCAACTTGACGAGTATGTTGGCAACCTGTGTACTCCTGCTGACTCGTGACGATCCGAAGACTTGAACTTCCGCAAATTGCTGCAACACGTTTCCGCCGGACAGACCTAAGTTCTTGATCTCCCCGTTTAACGTACTCATTGCAATCACCCGTTCCGCACGACCTGTAAGGCGTCCGGCTTCAGCAAAGCGGTCGAACCACTCGTTGCTGATTTGGAACATTAAATCCCAGTCCAGGGCATCAACTTTGGCAAGCTTCGCACGTGTGGGTCGAGAGATTTCTTTTTTGTCGGCCAAAGCATCTAATACTCCGAATCCGCCACGCTGGAATTGTTGAATAATATCGAGGTGCAAAATCCGTTCGCAGAGCAAGCCTTTATCACCAATTGCGGCGGGCGCGGGCAGTCGCTGGAGATCATCCATGAGCATGCGAATCTTGTCCGCATTCAGTTGGGCGTGTTCCAAGAAGGCCAAATCGCCTTCGAGGGCGACCATCTCCAACGCATAGCCTACCAGCATTTCAATCAGCGTCCCTCCTCGCATTTGCAGTCGTGCGAGTCGATGGATCGTGAGCAGGTCCGCCCAGGCTTCGTCGTGCCTTCCTTCTGCGGTCTTCATCATTGCGCGCGCGACAAACGCCGCCGCAAGGTCTCGGTTGGATTGCACGTTGGGTAGCCGTGAGTCGATCAGTGTTCCACGCCCTTGGTCCCGTTGTGGAATCACGAGCGGGTTGTAATGCTTTGGACGGCGGGACGCTTGCTCCGCGATCTTGAGTGCGTTGGCGTTCTTCTCAATCCAAGCAGCAAAAAGCGGGTGATCCTTGGCTAGCCACGGTCGCTTACCCAGCGTGTCACTCGTTTGGAAGAATTCGGGATCACTCGGTTCGGCGTCCGATTTCCCTGCGGCGAATTTCACCTGTTTCACAAAGTCGTCCGGCGTCTCATCGGGCCTCGGAACGCCGAGCTGCTGGAAGTATCGCGGATCCATCTCGCCACCTTCTGGCTTCGGACCGATGGCTCTCCACAGTAACACCACCGCGTTTTCTTCCGGCTTCATGCCCTTGCGGAGTCGCTCGTTCAAGGCCGCTTCGTAATCGACGTAGCCCATCGCATCGAGGGGTTCCGTCACATACGTCGTCTCGGCACTGATCGTGAACGCCGGCTTGCGGTTGGACGTGTCCACCCCCTCCCAGTAGTAGCGGTAGGCTAGCCAGAGGCTAATCCCCGCCACGAGGACAATGACGCCAAACGCGATCAGAAACTTCCGCATTGCTTAGCTCCCCAGTACAGTCGGTTATCCACGATACAGCAAGAACGCTTCTCGCCGTTGGCGGAAGGTTTCTATTGCGATTGACTCGTAATGGAAGTGAGAGTTATTTTTTGAGCGGCGGCAACGGCATCCGCACGACGATGTCATCGAATTGCGGGAAGTCATCCTTGGTTTGGCCACCATCATCAATACCGTTCTCGCCGACGCTGTAGAGAAGATAGCCCTTGTCGTCCGGTTCGTAAATCAACGGTTCGCCTGAGAAGAGGTCGAGCGGAACGGTTGGCAGATACTTCGGTTGCAGAACCGCGAGTGTCTCCGGGTACTTGCCGTGATCCGCTTGGTATGCCGCTAACGCCATCGCCACCCGAAGATTCTGAAACTTCTGCTCCCGGCGATCGTTGGAATTCAGAAACTTGTTCAAGGACGGGCTTAACAACCTCAAAACTAAATAGGCTAGCCGCTCGCTTTGCCCTGCAGTTGCCGAACCAGTGATACTGGCAACCATCAGATCGGCCATGAATTTGCGTGACTCTTCAGATATCGCGTGGAGTTCGGTGGTGAGGTCTTCGACCTCCGCCGTTCGCTCGGCTCGGTTCGGAATGCGGCACGCGGCTTCGTAGCGGTCGTACCACTCGTTGCCAGTGCGAAACATTAAGTCCCAGTCTTGCACGTCGAGCCAAGCCCTCACTGCCCGCGTTGGTAGTTTCACGTCCTTTCTGTCGTTTGCTATGGCATCCAACTCCTGGTAGCCGTAGCGATAAACGTTTTGCAACGTGTCAAGAAACATGATCCGTTCCATCTGACTGACCTTTTCGGCCAGGACGCCATGCGGAGGCAGTTTGTCGAGATCTTTCAACAACGACTGGATTTTGTCGGCGTTCGGTTTGACGTGTTCCAAGAAGATGAGATCCGCTTCGAGTGCCTTGATTTCAATCGCATACCCGACCAGCATCTCAATGATGCATCCACCGTGGCTGGCGATCCGACCGAGTCGATGAACCGTAAGGAGATCGGCCCAGGCTTCGTCATGCTTTCCTTCACCCAATTTCAGCATCGCTCGATGAATCAACGAGTGTGCCATATCCCGTATCGACTGTGGGATCGGCAGCAGTGCATTGATTATCGACTTTCGGCCCTGAGTTCCGGATGTGCCGCCTTGTGGAATAATCAAAGGGTGGTAATACTTCGGGCACCGGGAGGCTTGTTCTGCGTACTTCAGTGCGACGGCGTTTTTCTCCAACCATTCCGCGCAAACCGGGTGATCCTTGGCGAGCCACGGCTGGCTCATCAGTGGTTGTTCGTTCACAAAAAAATCCGGGTCAAGGCTCTCCGAACCGGCTTTTTTTTCTTCCGCGAAAAGTCGGTGATTGATGTAGTCGTTGGACGTTTTCTCTGGCCGTGGGACGCCCAGTGCTTGGAAAAAGCGATCACTCAAGTTCGCGCGTTCCGGGTTCGGCCCGGTGGCTTTCAAGAGGAACACGACCGCGTTTTCGTCCGGCTTGATGCCCTTGCTGAGCCGTTGGTTCACCGCCGCTTCGTAATCGACGTAGCCCAGCGAATCAACTGGCTCCGTCACAAACGTGGTCTCCGGGCTAATCGTAAACTTCGCCTTGCGTTGCGAGATGTCTACGGGGTCGAAGTAGTATCGGTACCCCAACCCGGCACAGATGACCGCAAGGATGACCAAGAAAACCATTATGACGCCGAACACCTTCAACAACTTCCGCATTTGCATTCTCCCAGTACAGTCGGTTACTCACGGTATAGCAGATACGCTTCACGCCGTTGGCGGAACGCCGCTTCTTCGGGTTCCCAGGTTGCCACGATGTCACGCCACGGTGTTCCGGCGTCGATGGCCAAGCGTTCGCGGGGGCTGCCGAACAGGAGGTCGATGGCGGGGATGTGGGAGACGAACTCGTAGGTCTCGGTCCGCCACCGGAACGCATCGCCAAGGTGTTCGCGGAAGGCACACAGCACCGCCAGCCCGGTGCGGACGGGGCGGAAGTCGGCGCCCGTGGGGATGACGTACACGCCGCCGCAGGTTTGCCCGGCGTGCTTTTGGAACGTGGGGCGGAACTTGGCGGGCAGGAACACGACGCCGGGGAGGTGCATCGCCCGCAGGTGGTCCGCTAGCGAACGCCCGCGAACAATCGTTCGTGGGCTTTGGGGCATTCCGACGTACTGAAACGGCCGCGTGGTGCCCCGCCCTTCGCTGAGGTTGGTCCCTTCGATCAGGCACATGCCGGGGTAGACGGTGGCGGTCTCCTGGTGCGGCATGTTGGGCGACGGCGGGACGTGCCAACCGCACGGCTGCCGTCGGTCGTAGCCTTCGCACGCCACCACCTGAAGGTTCACGTTCGGCACCCGCTCCGCTTGGTAGAGCTTCGCCAACTCGCCCATCGTCAGGCCGTGCCGGGTGGCAATCGGGTGCGGCCCGACGAAGCTCTCGAAGCCCGGTTGAATCGTCGGCCCCTCCACGTCAACACCGCCAATCGGGTTGGGGCGATCCAACACGACCACCGGCAACCCGAGTTCCGCACACGCTTCCAAACAGTAAAGCATCGTCGCCTGGAAGGTGTAATACCGGCTGCCGATGTCCATAAGGTCGATGACGAGAACATCCAATCCCGCCAACATCGCGGGCGTCGGCTTCAAGCTGGCGAACGATTCGCCGTACAGGGAATGAACGCGGAGTTCGTTACCCCCGCCGCCCGCAACCGGGATCAGGTCTTGGGCTTCGCCGGTGATGCCGTGTTCCGGGCCGAACAGCGTGACGAGTTGGAACTCCGTTGCAGCTTGAAACACGTCAAGTGCCGGAACCAAGTCGCCAGTCAACGCCGCTGGGTGCGTGACCAACCCGACCCGCTTCCCGCGAAGCCCGGTGAAGCGGTCTCGTCGCACCACGTCCAGCCCGTTGTATATCACTTCTCCCCCCTTCGGCGTTAAGAAATCCGAACTCACCACAGAGGCACAGAGACACAGAGAAAGCTAAAACAAGACAAATTCATTTTGGTCTTCTCTGTGTCTCTGTGCCTCTGTGGTGAAAAGTCTTATTCGAGGATCACTTCTCGCCCGTCCCTTTCGGTTCACGCGGTTTGGCGTTCTTCACGTACTTCTCGAACCACGACAGTTGTTCCGCCAGGACGTGCTGGATGCTCTCCTTGGCGGCGTAGCCGTGGTCTTCGTGCGGCAACAGCACCAGTCGGGCCGTGCCGCCGTTGCCGCGAATCGCTTGGTACAGGCGTTCGCTTTGCACCGGGAAGGTGCCGGGGTTGGAGTCGGCTTGGCCGTGGATCAGGAGCAGCGGTTCGTTGATCTTGTGGGCGTTGTTGAAGGGGGACATCTTCGCGTAAATGTCCGGTGCCTCCCAGAACGTGCGGCGTTCGTTCTGGAAGCCGAACGGGGTCAACGTCCGGTTGTACGCCCCGCTGCGGGCGATCCCGGCGCGGAACAAATCGCTGTGGGCCAGGAGGTTCGCGGTCATGAACGCCCCGTAGCTGTGGCCGCCGATGCCGATGCGATTGCGGTCGATCGGGCCGAGTTCGGCGGCCTTGTCGATGGCCGCTTTCGCGCTCATCACGAGTTGTTCGATGAACGTGTTATTGGCACTGTCCGGCGGGCCGATGATCGGCATACTCACCTCGTCCATGACCGCGTAGCCTTGGGTCAGGAAAAAGAGGTGCGAGTAGCCCGTCAGCGTCACAAAGCGGTTGGGCGACCCGCTGACTTGGCTCGCGGTGTCGGCGGTGTTGAACTCGCGGGGGTAGGCCCAGAAGATCGTCGGCAGCTTCTCGCCCTCCTTGTAATCCGGGGGCAAGTACAGCGTGAACGAGATCGTGACGCCGTCTTCCCGCTTACAGGTCACGAGTTGCTTTTTCACCTTGCGAAGTTCCGGGAACGGGTCGGTGTTCGCCGTCAGTGACACCTCGTTGTCACCGTCGCGGTAGTAATAGTTGCCCGGCTCCGTCGGCGACTCGCGGCGGATCAGAAACTGCCTTTTCTCCGCGTCGATCACGGCCACCACGGACTCGGACATCCCCTCGCGGCAGGTGAACAAGCGGGTCGCTTTCTTCTGGTCGAGGTCGAAGACGCCAAGGTACGGAAAGTCCCCCTTCGGCGTGGCCCCAGCCCCGGAGACGAGCAAGCTTTTACCTAGCGTATGAAGAACCCGTTGGCCGTTCGGCAGAGGCTTGGTAAGCGGCGTGCCGGGGTCGTTGTAGCGGTCCTGGCTACTGCGATCGAACACCACAAGTGGTGCGTCGGTCGGCTTAGCGAAGTCCTGTTTCACCGTGCGTGTCCAGCGACGTTCCCGGTCGAAGTCGGTGACGAGAGCGGTGCCGTCTTCAAAGAAGCTCGCCCCGCTAAAACGGTGTTCGGTCTTGGCCACGGCCTTCGGCGAACTACTGAACGGCGATGCCAGCGTGAAGAGTTCGTCGCGGTGCGGGACTTTCGTTTTCGGGTCGCCGCCGTCGAGGGCTTCGGCCCACATCAGCGTTGCGGCCGCCGTCGGCATCCACCGCACTCCGCGTGGCCCCGTTGGCACGCCCTCGATCGGCACCTTGTCCTGCAACGGCAGGTCCGCCACGGTGTGAACGACCTTGCCGCTACCGTCCCAAACTTCGACCACCTTCGGGAAGGCGTTGAACGGGTGCAGGTACGAGAACGGCTTCTTGAGCCGGGTCACGAGAATGAACTTGCCGTCCGGTGACGCCACCGAAGCGGTGACGATTCCCGCCGCACCCAGAGGCATCACTTCCAGTGTCACCGCGTTGACAGTCGCCAGTTGCGACGTGGCATAATACTCGAACAAGTTCTCGTCGTGGCCGTTTTGCAGCATGTCCTGGTACGTCCGCACCGGCGCCGCTTTACCGCTACTTTCCTGCACGGTTGGCCCAGATGGTGCGAGCGGTTGTTCGGGCGGCTTGGCCCGGTTCGACGGTGTCGTCTGAACGAGCAATCTCGTTCCGTCCACCCAATCAATCGTATCCCCGATCGCAGCGTTCATCTTGATGCCGTCCACCTTCTTGATTTGCGCGGTCGCCGTGTCGCCGATCCAAAGTTCGACGCCGTCAGCGGTCGTGTTGGTCACGGTGAACCGCTTGCCGTCCGGCGACCAACTCGGCCCGGAGAACTTCGCACCGTCCGGGATTTTGACTGCCACGGCATCACCGCCCGTCACCGGCAGGAACGAAATTCCGACCACGCGCGGTTGGCGGGCCGGGCCGTTGGTTTTGGGATTGATGCGTAACCCCGCCAACCGCAACATCGGCTCCGCAAGGTCGGCGATGCCGGGGTACCGGCTACTTTGCACCAGCGCAACGCGGTCGCGGGTGGGGCTAAGCGACAACGTCGGCGGCGGGGCCGCGTCGAGGATGTCGGTGACGGCTTTCGGCGGCGTTCGGTACGCCGATTGGCCGAGGAGTTCAGAATCGTTCATAGAGAAAAGCACACAAACCACGGGCAAAAGCCACGCAGCGAATCGGGGGTTGAGCATAATTGAGGCTCGGTGAAAAGGGTGTGAGGAATAGGAAAGAGGTCTATTCTTGGGTGACGCTGAATTCACAGTGTGTCAGTCAAACCCCACCCTTAGCTCCTTCTCCGATGCGGAGAGGGAGCCAGAATCTTCTCTCCCCCCGTCTGCGGGGGGATTAAGGGGGGTCGAACCGCCCCACCCCACCCCGGCCCTCCCCGCAGACGGAGAGGGAGGAAGAGCGGTTTTGCTCCCGTCTCCGCATCGGAGAGGGGCTGGGGGTGAGGTGGATTTCATGATCGCCATTCCTACTTCAAATCCGCCGCGAACTCCGCACCCAGGTTGCCAAGCAATGTCGCCACCACGGTGCGTTTCTTCGTGCCGTTCGCGGGGTTCGCCTCGGTGTCGCTGACACGCAGTTGGTTCAACACGATGCCGCCGTTGCCCTGCGGGTACTTCACCAGCCCGCCGATATTGCATAGCGGAACCACACGTTGCGCGAAGTCGGCGGGGCGGCGCACCTTCAGCCAGAGGTTGTCGATGCCGATGACCGGCTTGGACCCTTCGGTCCACTCCAGCGGTTCCAGGGTGATACTACGGCACTTCCGACCGGGCAATGTGAAGTCCTGCTTCAAGCCCGTTTCCGGCTTCAGTGTCAACGTGATGGCAGTGGATTCGCGGTTGTCGAACCGCAACCGAAGTTTGGTGATTCGCCGGTAGTCCGTGTTCGGAATCACACTGAACCCGACAACCTCTTCTTCCTTCGGGAACTGCCCGCTCCATTGCGGTCGCACCCCGGCTTGGCTCTGGTCGTGGTAGAAAATGAACTTCCAGGAGTCCGCACTTGTCAGGCCGTTGGTCATCTTCGACCAGCCGTCGGCGTACTTGTCGCTGGTCACAAATGGGGCGATGTCGTCCAGGTCCACGATGTGCGTGAAGGTGTCGTTCGCCGGGTAACGGTCGCCTGCCCACGGGTAGATTTTCTCCGTCGATTCCAGTGCAACATCTCGCATCGACAACCCCGCTAGCAGCGGATCGCGCACCACCGGCAACGTCACCCGTTCGAGTTTGAACGGTCGAAGGACGTGGTCGAACCCGACGAGTTTATTGAAGTCTGGCAAGGCTTCCGGTGTCACGCCCCAGAGCATCAGTTGCCCGCCGCGATCTGTGAACGCCTTCACCTTGTCCGGTGCGGCAACGAGCTTGCCGAGGTTGTCGGGGGTGGCATCAACGATGACGATTTCGGCTTTCTCCAGTGTCGCAATCACGTCGTCCGATCGCGAGAACTTCAACCCGGATGCGGTTAGCAGCTTGCGTCGCGGATCGTCGTCGGCCATCACCACTGCCGTGAGGCGTGCGACTTTCTTGTAATTCCAGGCATAGTTCAACAGGTTTGCGGTGACGCGCCGGGCCACGGGGTCGTTCGGTTTTTCTCCGACGGCCAGTTGCGACAACAGCAACAACCCGTCACCGACCGGCATTTCCACGAGTGCCGTGGCGGCGAGTTCGGCGTCACATTGCACTAGCGATCGGGCACCGCGACTCGGCTTGCGGTAAGCGTTGCGGTAGACCACGTGACTACCGGACATGCAGAAAAAGTCGTCGGCTGTCAGTCCAGTAAAAGCGGGGTGCGAGAGGTTTTCCGGGAACGCGATGCGGCCCACGAACGTCGTCGGTTCCAGATCGGCGGGGACGGCTTGGTTGTGCAGCGGGTTGGTCTGATCGAAGACCAGCACCTTGCGGCCAGACTTTGCGAGCGACTTCCAATAGGCATCCTTCGCTAGCTCCGGGGTGACCGCATCCGGGCCAATGATGACTAGCTTCGCCGTCGCAGTAATGTCATCGAGCGACTTCACACTGGTGAACGGAATCAGCGAACGAAGCGAATCGGTGATCGTGTTCGCAGGATCCCACACCGCCACGGCACCCGCTGGTATCCCGTCCAGTTTCGTTGGGAGACCCAGCACCCGGCACGCCTTCCCATCGCGGAACACTTCCTTCTTGTCGCGGACGCACGACAGCACCAAATCGGCATCGACTTTGGCACCGGGCGGGACGGTGGGCATGTCGAGTGTGATCGTGAATTCTTCGGCACGACCTGGCGGAACGGTGAACTCCTTTTTGCCGCGAAGTGCTTGGATGTCCGGGGTGTTCTTCGTTTGTAGCACCCAGTAGACAGTGATCGGACTTGTTTGCCGGGTGTCGTTGAACAGCTTCAAATTGCGGACGACTTTGGTTCCGGCGGCGAACGTGGTGTTCCACTCGCGGCACAGAACCGCGACGGGTTGCCACGCGGTGTAATGCTCCGCATCCGGACTTTCGGCGAACCAAAATTGAAACGCGGCAACGCCGTTCCAGCGATAACCCTCGCTCAGCATCCGGGCGAATTTCGTCACGCCGCGTGCGGCTTCCTTTCTACCCAAAAACGCACTTTCGCCGATGATTTCCGCATACGCCGCCGGTGGCGAGCCGTTCGCAAAGAAGCTTTCGCCGATGAACAGCGGCTTGTCCGGCGGGACCGGCCACGGGTCTTGCGGCTTGGGTTGCAAGTGCCGCGTCGAGACCTTCTCGAAGGTGTACGCTTCATCCGGATAGTGCCGTTTGTCCAGTTCAGGGTAGTGGCTCCCCGCGACCGCCAACGCTTGATCCATCAACGCATCCCCGCCATCGACCATCACCGGGCGCGTGGGGTCGAGGTGTTGAACCAACGCCACGGCCTTCTTGATCTCCGGTTCCACGTCCTTCAGCCATCCGAAGTTCTTCGCGTTGATGGACGTGACCTCGTTTTCGAGCGACCAGATGAACACGGACGGGTGGTTGCGTTCCGCCTTCACCCACGCTGTCAGTTGGGCACGCCAGTTTTCAAACAGCGCTGCGTTCGGCTTGCCGTCGATCACCAGTGCATAACTGGCCACTTCGCCATCGAAGATTCCGGACCGCCGCACCGGGATACCGGCCCTGTCGAAGTAGGTCAGCGTGTCGTCTTGGCTGGTGCCAGTCCACGGCGTTTCGCCCCAGAACCGTGTCATGTTCTGGCCGTTCTTGCGCCACTCCTTCACCGCTTGGTCGGCGGATTGCAGCGGGCGGGCGTCGTTGTTTCGCAGGTCGGCGCGGAAGTGCCAGGGGATACCGTTCAGGGTGAAATGGCGGCCTTGAACGCCCCATTCCCGGAAGCCGAACGGCGTGTACTTCTCGTCGATTACCTTGCCGTTCACCACCAACGAGGTTTCGACAACGTAACGATGTGGTGCGTCCGGCCACCACAGTTTTGGTGCCGGCCACGGCTCCGTCAGTGTGACGACCTCGGCCTTCTCTGGCGCGATCGTGATCGACTTCGTGGTGAACTTCCGGGCCACCGTTGAGGCAATAACTCCGTCGGCATCCAGGTCGCGGACGCTGTTACGGACCTCCACTGTCACCGGGTTGACAGTGGGATTTTGCACGATCACTTCGAGGGCCAGTTGCTTCTTGGCCACCGACGGCATGGCGAACACGTCGGCTGTGTATTGCAGCCCGCCGACGACCAGTGCGGGCGTTTCGAGGATGCCGTTGCGCCGCACTTTGAACAGCGTCGGGAAGTCCGCGAACCGAGTGGGGCCAAGCCCGCCCTGGTTGTGGAACTGCTCGTGCGGGTAGTTGAACAGGTAGCGGGCGGACTGGCCGCGCTCGGTCTTGGCAATCGCGTAATAGAGGTCTTTAATGCCGACGACGATTTCGTTGATCGCACCGAGTTTGATCGCACTTGTCGCATCACACTCGAACGCGGCGCAGGGGGTCTTGCTGAAACCGACCCGTTGGCCGTTGACGAACACCGTGGAAATGAGGGCGTTGTTCGGGAACCGCAACACAAACGATCTCCCCGCGAAGTCGGTCGGCACGCGGACCTTGGTGCGGTACAAGTAGCGGTGACTGTACGCCCAGTCCGGCAGTGCGGCATCCCGGCCCCCCGGCACCCGGATGCCACGCCATTTGAGCGAATCCAGGTTTGTTGGAAGAGAGGCGATGGGGCCAGCACGATCGACGAGTTCGTTTTCATCGAACCGGGCAATCTGCCAAGTACCGCCCAAATCGAGCGTGCGCCGCGTGCCGGTCGGCGTGTTGGCGGGAACCGCCGGGAATTCAAACAGCACCTTCTGGGCTTCGTAATCCAACGGGTAATTCCACACTTGCCCCGGACGAAAGCGGCCGTTGGGGGTGAACGGTTCTTGCATGACGCACGCGCAATCCAACCCGAACAGCAATCGCTCCGGCTCTGCGTTGCCGTTGACCAGTTTGGTCGGACGCGGGACGTTGAATTCCAAGTCGTGCGCCCCCGCCGTCAGTTCGACGCTGCCGAGTTTCAACCACGC
This sequence comes from Fimbriiglobus sp., assembly GCA_043785105.1. Taxonomy (GTDB): domain Bacteria; phylum Planctomycetota; class Planctomycetia; order Gemmatales; family Gemmataceae; genus Fimbriiglobus. The sequence goes on along the minus strand of JAYVXO010000268.1, from coordinate 16,530 downwards.
GACTTCGGCGAAGTCCGCGATGGCCATCAAGTCTGACGTGAGTTCGTCTGGCTTCACCGTTTTCCATTCGTTGGCCCCGACACGCCAGCGGAACGGGGATCGGGCAAACTCGTACCCCAGTCGTGCCCACACGTCGTACTTCCCAGCCGTTTTTACGCGGAAGGCGTAGGCTATGTTCGCCCCTTCCACCGGCACTTTCGCTGCAACGTCGTGCGCGTCCACTGTCGCAAACTGCCACTTCTCCCCGGACAAGATCGACGCACGCCCCCAGCCACCGGGTTGGAAAATGGGGTCGGCTTTGGTCGGGGTTTCGCCTTCGATCCAGACATGCTCTGGGACGTTCGCCAGCATGAGGGGTGGGGCAGGCTGAATGAGAAGCAACGGCAACAGGAACGCAGCGAGTGACATAGCAGTGAGATCAGCCGGGCCAGGGGGCGGGTGGGGACGAAGCCGGTCGGCAAACTTTACCAGACTTCGCTCAGCGCAACGACCGTTATATCCGAAATAGCCGGTGAAGTTTCTCGGATTGTGGTCTCGATTTGCTCACGGCGTGACGACAAGCTGCGCAAGACCGACCTAGGGTTTCGTGTACTTTGCGTGAATCCGAACAACTGATTCCACCCCAACTACCACCCCAAGTGACATCATGGTGACGAACCGCTGGATGCTCTTAGTTTTAGTGACCGCTGCCCTGATCGTATCGACGGGCTGCCGGCACCACAATTCGTGCCGCGATTCGGGTACGAGCTACCGCGATAAAGAATCGTGCGCGAACGATCGGTAAACCGTCACGCGATTGACTCCTGAAATGTCACTTTGTCAAAATCGCCCAAATACTGTTAAACTGGGTTGATGAGTGGTCGTCACAAAAGTTGGTAGGGAATTGTTTCTGGTTTTGTGGCCCCGGTAGGGGCCGAGGAATGTAGCCACGGGTGGAGCGCTTCGCGCAACCCGTGGAACCGAGACCCCAACCACAACTCGCCCTGAAGGGGCAGAGGAATTCCTTCGCCCCTTCAGGGCGAGTTGTGGTTGGGGGCGCAATCCACGGGTTGCGCTTCGCTCCACCCGTGGCTACATTCCGGTGCCCCTTCAGGGCACAAAAACCAAAAGTGCTGGCACTGGAAGCAATCTTCGACCAGCAAATCCGACCCCCACCCTTAATTGACCGAGTTTGAGGGGCCAGCGATGATCGTTCCGCTTCGTTCGATACCAGCCACTGCGATCGACTACCCTGACTGCGACGGCAAACCGATGTCGGACAACACGCTGCAATTCCAGTGGATCGTCACGCTTCAGGGCGGTCTCGACGATCTGTTTCGGGACAACCCGGACGTGTTCATCGCTGGGGATTTGCTGTGGTACCCGGTCGAAGGCAAGAACAAAATCCGCCGTGCGCCGGACGCGATGGTGGTGTTCGGTCGGCCCAAGGGCTACCGCGGTAGTTACAAGCAGTGGGTGGAGAACGGCGTGGCGCCGCAAGTCGTGTTCGAGGTGTTGTCCCCCGGCAACCGCCCGCGTGGAATGGCGAAGAAGCTCCTCTTCTACGAAAAATACGGCGTCGAAGAGTATTACATCTACGACCCCGACTACGTTGCCTTCTCGGGGTACACCCGCGACCCATCGGGCCTGTTCGTAACTATCCGAACGGTCAACGGCTTCACCAGCCCGCGCATGGGGATCACCTTTGACATGACGGGCGATGAACTCGTCGTGCGCCGGCCCGATGGTAGTCGTTTTCTCACGTACCTCGAACTGTCTCAACGGGCAGCCCACGAAGCCCAACGCGCGACCCTTGAAGCCCAACACGCCACCCACGAAGCCCAACGCGCGACCCACGAAGCTCAACGTGCGGCACACGAAGCCCAACGGGCGGAACGGGCGGAACAGGAAGTGGTGACGTTACGCGCGATTCTGAAGGGAGCGGGAATCCCGTTTGAAAAGGGCCAGTCCTAAATCGGTCGCAACCCTACAATCCCGGATGTGTCCTGGAATTCATCCCGTGGGGTTTTCGCCTGATGTCGAGCTTCCGCATTGTTTGTCCCGGTTGTCAAGTTCCGCTCGGGGTGCCGCCTACTGCAGTCGGCAAACCCGCCCATTGTCCGCACTGCGAATTGGCCTTCTTCCTGCCCGCAAACGCGGACGGCACGCCCGGCACGCCGCAACTCCGCAAGACGCCGCGCGTCAACATCGACATCCCCCGATTCTTGATTGTCCCCGCGTGTGTGTTGCTGATGATCGGTTTCGCGGGCACGATGGTGAACGGTTACCTGTCCGGATTGTTTATCAACGTTCCTGGTTCGGACTTGGAATACGCGCGCGGTCGGGTCCGGGAGATTCGCATCAATCAAGGAATCGCGGCACTCGGCAAGCCGACCGATGAGGACTGGGAACAAGCACCCCATGCGGCCGTCATCGGGTCCGCGCTGGCAATCGGTGCGGCGGACGTACTGGAAGAAGCGCGGAATGAACAACTGGCGGCAGCGTGGCAACTGGCGATCTCGCCGATTTCGCATTACTCCACCGTCATGAGCGTCATCACGTTCATCGGCGGGCTGTGCATTTTGCGGGGGCGGTTTTACTGGCTCGGCGTGTTGGGATGTGTGGCGGCGATAGTCAACGTGAACCACTTGTGTTGCGTGCCGGGTGGCATCGTCGGCGTGTGGGGAATCCTGTCGTTGGTGCGTGACGAGGGGCGATCGCACTTCGGAATTGGGTCGAAAAAATAACTCGGGTTGCCGCAGACCCCCCAGCGGGATACCCCGAAGGGGTTTGATCCAATAGCCCAGGGTCGCGGCGTTTCGTCGCGCACCCTGGGTTCTCGACACCACCTCTGCCGTACCCCGCAGGGGTTCCATCGTTCCTCGTGGCGCAGATGTAACCCCTGCGGGGTAAGATCCGTTTCCGGGCCGACCCAGGGTGCGCGTCGAAGCGCCGCGACCCTGGGCTATTCGATTGAACCCCTTCGGGGTATCCCGAAAGCGTAAATTCAAAACGCGATAGCGAGAGAAACAATCCCTCGCTATCGCGTCGGGCTAACCACCTGATCGTTCGTGGCTATCCACTATCCACTGTCCACTCACCACTGCTTAATCGTCTTTCTTCTTCGCATCGTCCTTCTTGCCTTCGCCACGACGGGGAAAGCCGCCAGCCCCGGCGGGCTTTTCCCGTGGCAACAGGTTCGGCATGTTGGCGATCCGCAGCGCTGTCACCGCGATGACGCTGGCACCTTGAATCAAGTTCGGTTCCTTCGCCTTGTCGAAGGTGTCGGATTGGGTGTGGTGCGTCAGGCGGTACTCGTCCATGTCCTGGCGGCAAGCAAAGCCGGGGACGCCAACGCTTTCAAACGACAGGTGATCGGTCCCGCCCTGACTGCCGAGGTCCAGACCGACCCAACCGGGGACTTTCTTCAGGCTATCGAGTTCGGGTTCGATGACTTTGCGGGCGGCCTCGCGGCCTTGCAAGCCGAAGCCCTTCACGATCCCGGTGCCGGTGTCGTGGACCAGTGCGACCGAGTGCTTGGCCATCTCGGATTTGTGCTTTTCCACGTACCGCTTGGAGCCGTACAGCCCTTGCTCTTCCCCGGTGAACAGCACGAAGCGGATCGTCCGTTTTGGCTTATCGCCCTCTTTGGCCATCTTCGCCAAGGTGCGGGCGACTTCCAGTACGATGCTACTGCCAGTGCCGTTGTCCGTGGTGCCGGTGCCGAGATCCCACGAGTCGAGGTGCGCGCCGACCACGATGATTTCGTCCGGCTTTTCGCTGCCGACAATTTCGCCGACGGTGTTGAAGACCGTAATCGGTCCGGGCACGAACGTGTTCGTGATTTCGAGTTCGATCTTCGTCGGTGCGGTGTCCTTGCGGGTCGCCAACCTGTGGAGCATGGCGTAGTGTTCGTGCGCCATGAACAGCGCGGGGATCGGTTCCTGCGCCGTCGCACGGTCGCCTTCCCGCCAACCGCCCGTCGTCACCAACAAGCCGTGCGGCTTGTTGGAATCGGACAGCACGACCGCAGCGCCTTCGGCGCGCAAGAACTCGTCCATCTCGCGGCGTAACGCCATCATTTCCCCAATAGGAGCGCGGGGGAGTTGGGTGGCCGAAGGGGCTTCGTCTTTCTTCGCGTCATCCTTCTTGGTCACGTCGTCTTTCTTCACGTCATCCTTCTTGGCGTCGCCTTTCTTGGCGGAGTCCTTCTTCGGACCGCCACCACCGCCAGGGCCGTAGTTCAAATCGGTGATGGGGGCGACGTTCGACGGCGGTGCGCGCATCACGATGGCGTTTTTCAGCTTGCCTTTGTACTTCGCAAGGTCCGCCTTGGTTTTCGCTTCGAGGTACACCACTTCGCCGGTAATTTTTCCCTTCGTGCCCGGTCGCCACGCCGCCGAGGCGACGAGCAACGTCTTGCCGGGGTTCGGTTCGAGCATCGTCATCTTGGCCGTGCCGCGTTCCCACCCGACGGGGATTTCCCACGGTTCCAAGCGAACGTTTTGCAGGCCGTACTCCTTCATCTTGGCTTCGGTCCACTTGTTCGCCCGCTCCGCGTTTGCCGACCCGGTCACACGCGGCCCGATCACGTCCGACAGGTACCCGAGATTGGCCATGATCTCGGACTTCGTTTTCACGTCCTCGATAATCTTGAAATCCAGTGCGATCGCTTCCGGCGAGGTATTGCCGACCGGGCGTGGGGCCGGGGCGTTTTCGGGGGTGTCGGCTAGCGTGAAGCCGACGACGATGGCAAAAAGCCCGGCGAGGCTACTGCCTCGCAAAACGGCACGAAACATTGCGGGAACTCCGTCAGACGCAGGATTCAACGGCAGGAATGCAGCACAACGGGAGAGACAGTCACGGCATTGTGGTCCGGATGCCGCACAAAGGCTATGGGCAACGCTTCAGATTCTCATGACGTTTTCATCTGGCCGACACGCAGTGGCTCACTTCTTTTCAAACAGCAGCGGCAACCCTTTCAGAACTTCGGCCATCTTGTCGTCGGTCAATTCGCCAGTGCGGTAGGCGAAATTCGCAACGACTTTCTGCTTCACGAAGAACAACACCGTGATGTCCGCATCCGGGTTCAGCTTGTAAGCGGGTGGTCCATCGGCATCTTCCAGCACGCCGACGGGGGCGTTCTTGATGGCCTGTTTCTGGGACCATTTCGCCAACTCGTTGAGGTCACCTTTGTCGGTCAGGTGCGTTAGCCAAACTTTGAAGCCGGACTCTTTATGCGTCGGGACTTCGGCATCGAGTTTGGCCATCAACTTCCCGAGTGGGTCCGTCAAATGGCGGGCAAATACCACCACGGTCGGTTTGTCGGCTTGCTCGCAAATGTAACACGTCTGTTGGCCCCGCTGTGGCCCGGTGGCGACGAGGAAACTGTACGGCGTCGGGCGCTGCCCCACTGGTACACCGGACGTACAAGGTTCGGCAGCAAACAGAGATAGTGAACAAAGTATAGTGTGCAGCATGATGTGTAATGTAAGGTTTAAGTGAAAGCCCATTGATTATTATCAATGGGCTTGATGGGAACTAACAATTATTCTTCGCTCTTGTTGGTTGCAATGGCGGCACCCGCAATGTGATCCGCTTTCTTGGCGAACTCATCGCGGAGGCTGACGAGGTCGTTGGGGTTGGCTTTGTCCCAACACCGGCGGGCGACTTTCAGGTAGCGGGCCGCTTCTTCCTCACGTCCCAGACGATGGCACAATGCCCACATGCCAAGGGCGGCACGCACGCTGCCACTGTCGTGGGCGAGGGCTTCTTGAAACGCTTCCTCGGCTTCCGTGGCAAGCCCCGCTTCGAGTGCGGCGATTCCCCAGGTTTCCATGTGATACGCGCCACCGCCCCACGAATGGTGGTTGAAATCGTCCTTGGTTTTCTCCACGGTTCGCCGCAGCAGTTTCACGCCGGCTTCGCCTTGGCCGGTCAGGCACATCAGGCGGCCTTGCACTTCCCACAAGCGCATTTCTTGCGGGCGACTACTCTTGTTAGTTTGAGCGGCTTGGCGCATCACATCCATTTCTGCCAAGGCCCGTGCAATATCATTCTGTTGGATCGCCAGCAACGCGCTGTGATAGGCGGCGGCAAACTTATCACTTTTGCGATAGTAGCTGATGATCTGCTGCGCGGCTTCCCAATCGTTTTGCATGAGTGCCATGCGGAACCATTCGGGGCGGTAGTGGTAATTGTGGCCGAGTGCTTCCGCCTTAATTTTCTGGGCTTCGGCGAAGCGGCCGTCGTGGATGAGACTCTTGGTCAGGATTTCCATGTGGTGTGAGAACTGGAAATCGTCGCCGGGTTTCACGTCTTGAAACTTGTGGTACGCCCGTTCCAGTTCGACCGCGTGCCAGCTCCAATCGGTCGTGTCTTTCCACTTGCCAACGCGGGTGCCGAGGTGGGCTTGCATGTGGAACGCATGGGGGATGCCGGGCGACGACCGGATGTAGTTCTCCGCATACGGCCACCCCAATGCGGGGCGGCGGATGTTCTCGAAGAAGTGAACGAACTCGTGGTTGGCGCCGGGGTGCAGCGGGTTGAGCTTCAGCAGTGCTTTGTAAAACGGGGCGGCACCGTGTTGCCCGTCGCCGAGTTGGGCACGTGCAAACCACGCCTCTTCATCGTCGTCGTAAAGTGTGAGCAATTCATCCAGTGTCCCCTGCGCTTTCTTGCGGCGTTCGTCGGCGCCGGTGTTCGGCCACATGCCCTTTTCTTGCAACTTCGCTTGGATCAGCAGTTGCTCGCGGTGATTTGCCTTGGGTATCAGTTGCTTCGCCATTTCGAGGGCGAAATCACGCGGCGATTTAGCGAACCGCTCCGGGGTCTTCGGCTGAAAAGCGCTCCCCGCAACGCCCAAGAATTGGTTCGGACTTGCCGTGCCACCCTTGCCCCATTTCTCCATCGCACGGTACAGCCCCAGCCACGCCATCGCACACTCGGGGTCGTGCTTCAGCGCCGTCTCAAACGACCGGGCCGCTTCCATCCAAACGTAGGAATAGTAGTACCCGATCGCTTGGTCGCAACACGCCTGGCACTCCGGTGACAACGTGCTGACACGGTACGAATACACGCACAAATTCGGGACCATTTTCGCCGGCGCCAGCCCGGTCAACGGCATGGCGTTCGGGTTGGTCACCGGCTTGGCCATTGCTTTCGCCCACCGCAAGATGACGGCTGGGTCGTCGGCACGCAAAAAGCAACTACCGCAAACGACCAGCAGGCCACAGCCGATGAAACGAAGCATGGTGACTCTCAACAAACGTGCAATAACGGTGAGATGGCTGAAGTTTACCCGAACACGGATGACAGGGGAAGAGGGCACGGAGAGAAAATGGTGCCGATCGGTGCAACGTTCGATGGTGTGGTGAGCGGGGAAGTCAGTCGAGACTGACGCTTTCGCCGTTGGAGCGGGTGGCGAGGGCGCCGAGCGTCTGACTGGAGATCGTGTACGGCAGGTACCGCACGCTCCCGTCGCACAACACGAAGTTGGACCCGCCCGTGTGAAAACTCCAGAAGTGCATCCGGTCGCACGGGTTGTCCAACCGTCCGGGGCCGTAACTCGCGGGGAAGCTCGCGCACTCGTAGTCGAAGACGAATTTGGCTTCGCCGGTGGCCTTCATGGTCCCTTCGGGCAGGCCGGCGTGCTCCAACACCCAGGTCGATTGGTACCAGCGACCGACTTGCAGGGACGCGGGCGGCGGGCGCTCGCCGGCCAGGAGCGTGGTGCTAGTGCCGTCGGTGATGTCGGCCAAGCGGCAGCCGGGTTCCGCCCCCAACGCGCCGGGTTTGTCATACGATCCGGACACGCCGATATACGAACCGAACGCGGCGGTCCCGCTTTTCGGCGTCGTCATGGTCGAGAGCAACCGCGTGTCACTGGGGCAGACATACGGTTTCATCACGGTCGCGTACCCCACGTGCGGCGGGTTGTGGTACGGGCGGTTGTCGGCCCGACACGCCGCATCGGAAACGGCCCACAGTGCGAGTTGGTCCATCTGCGGTAGGATCAGCGCCAACCAACTGAGCAAGTTGTCCGGGTCGCGGTCGAGATTCGACGTGTACTTTCGCGGGGGAAGTCTACCGTTCGTGTCGTGATAATTGTGGAGGGCGATCCCGATTTGCCGCAAGCGGTTCTGGCAGTCCGCCCGCGACGCGGCGTCTCGGGTCCGTTGCACCGCCGGGAGGATCAGGCTCATGAGCAGGGCCAGAATGCCCAGCACGACCAGCACTTCGACCAGTGAGAAACCGCAACGCCGTCGTCCGTCTAAATTGCTCATTCCGTTACTCCGACTGCGGACAATCGACATCTATTTCGATCGGGAACATGCCGTCCGTGGTCGTCGCCTTCAGCCGGACCTTGCGGGCACCCGGTTGCCGTGTCATGTGGGTCGGGTCGTAAGTCACCCGGACCAACCGGACCGGCGAGTCTGCCGCTCCGGCGAGTATCTCGGCCCGGAGGCCGCTATCGGCGGACTCGACTTCCAGTGATGAAAAGCTCCCCACAGTGCATCGACAAAAGCATTCTGCCGTGTACACCGGGCCGTCGTCGGAGCTACGCGGCAGGCGCAAAGTCTTGGGCGACACTTCCACGGGCCGAACGGCGTTGGCAGAAACCGGCAACGCAAACGTCAGGCTGGCGTTATCCCGCTTCAGGTGCAATGTGACCATCGTGTTAATTGGCCCGGATTCGTTAGCGGTCACACAAACTTCAAACTGGCTGACATCGTGCCACCCCGCTTCGGCAGTCGTATCGGTGTGCGTCAGGGTGTGAACTTGGACCGGGGATTTTGGGTCGCACTCGACCCGTTCCAGTTTCAACCCGGCGGTGCCGTATTCACGAAGGTTCACCGTGTGACGGACCGTTTTGCCGACCGGGACCGCACCGGCGGCCACGCTGGTCGGCGAGCAGGAAATGCCGCGAACACGGGGCACGAACACGTCAAATTCGACCGCCGGGCGTGCCGGGTCGTTGGTCTCAAAGTAGACGGACTGGCGGACCGATTCCCCTGGGTTCCCCCGCACGCTCAATCGGACCACGAACTTTTTCGCCTCGCCCGGCGCGATCGAAACTTCGGTGAACGAAAGGGCATGGTCGCCGCCATCGAGTTCCAACCCGGAACAGGAACAGCTACTGCGCACTTTGCTGATGAGCAGTTCGGCATCGCCGGTGTTCGTAATCGTCAACCGCCTGACGGCAATTTCGCCGAGGTCACGGTCGCCGAGATCGACCACCGCCGGGCAATCAATCGCGGGAACCGGCGTGCGAGGGGTGAGCAGCAACCGGACGTTGTAGCCGACCGCCACCAGGAACAAGCCGACCGCAAGAACGGAACCGAACCGCTTCAGGATCATGATTCTTGCTCCAGTTTGCGCTGCATCCTGCGGCGGTAGAAAAAGACGACACCCGCGCCGAGTAGCAAAACGAGCGAAAGATAGGGCAAGATGCGGTTGATGAGCGGTTCGCGTTCGACTGTCTTTTCGTGAGTCACGACTTGCGGGGTTGCTGTGTTTGCGGATGGCGACACGGGCGGCGGTGGTTGTCTGATACTCTCGCCCGTATCAATTATTTTCCCGTCTGCGGCCACTTTGCTAATTTTGTTCGTAATGTGGTTGTGAACTTCTGTACCGGGTGGAAACGTGAGCGTCAAATCACTGGGAGGAATCGGTTTGTTGACCCGGATGTCAGTGATGGTAACCGTCGTGGTTGAAAATACTTTACCTTCCGGGTCAGCGTGCGTAACCGTTATCAATTCTGGAAAATACACGCCGTTGCCGGCGTTATAAAATTTTTGCACCTCGCGGACATAGTTTTCACGGTTCTTGGTGAAAGGACTAATGTAATCCAGCTTAACTCTCTTCACTAAATAGTTGTAACCAATATCAAACCAATATGTGTTGAGCGAATTCGGTTCAAATTCAACCTCTACTTTTACCAATTCCCTTCCCTGTTCAGTGATGGAAGTCGCGATAATGGTCTTGTGTGGTAAAGATTTCAACAACTCGCCAAACCCAACCATTACCGGAGGTTTAGCATTGCCTCTGACAAAGACAAATAAGCAGTGTTCGGCAAATCGATCTATGCCGAGAGCAAAGCTGTTGGAAGTAGAGATAGATCCGGCAATAGCAATTTTACCCTTTTCGTTCAAGTACGTACTCTTCGAACTGACGACACCATCAACGCACAATTCGTCGCCCCATTGATCTCCTTTTCTTACAAATTCTCGAACAGTTGAGTTTGATTTCCAATACGTGGCAGATGGGGTTTGTTCTGTTTTTCCGTGAGAGTGGGTCGCTAAAGTGCTGTACCGACATGATACGGTTTGTATCGATTCAATCGAGAAACGGTTTGAGTCACATACTTTAGTTACCCGTTCAGCCGGGTCTGATCCCCAGACCCGGCTGAACGAAATAACCAGAGCGAGGGCAAGTACACATTTATTGACCATATGATTCTCGCGGCAGACTTCTGTGTTCGTCACGGCGACGGCGGATAGACCGTACCCGTACAATTGTAAAAATCAACGTAACAAGTGGTTGGTGGCAGAGTTGGAGTTGGAACGCTCACACCAGTGCATTGCTGATAGGAATTACTAACAAGGCAGCCAGTATTTGTGTTTTGAACACATGTTGTGATGCGTCTAATATAGATGGAAGACAGATCACAAGACACGTTGTCTGCTCGATTTCCGTTCACCAGAATGTAACCAGTGTAATAGCCCTGTGCAGGATTGGCGCAATTATATCCTGCACATTTCGATTCTGCAACAACCAACGCAGCCGGAGCGTTTCGCGTCACACTCAAGGCCAACGTTGCGACGCCGCTTAGTAGCAGCACCCAGAACAGCAACCGAGTTCTCATCGCATTCCTCCTGTTGTAAACTGAGATTACCGCGATTGGGCAAGAAAGCACTCTAACAGTCCTCGCAAGTCGGTTGCAACTCTAATCTTCGCTTTTCTCCCATTTTTTTGCAAAGTGCTGATTTTGCCGATTGCCGTGGCACTTGCCACCTCTTGCCTCCCCGCTATCATGCTTTTTGTCTCGGACGGTACACCGAACCCGGTCTTGGTGCGGACAGAACGATATGAGCCAGCCCGCGATCCAAGTTCACGATTTGTGCAAGCAGTACGGCCCCGTCATGGCCGTCGATCACGTCAATTTTGAAATTGCGCCGGGGGAACTCGTCGGCTTTCTCGGGCAGAACGGGGCCGGGAAGACGACGACGATGCGGGTGCTGACCACCTTCATGCCGGCGTCCAGTGGCTTGGCGAAAGTCGCCGGTTATGACGTGATGTATGAATCAATGGAAGTCCGCCAGAACCTCGGCTACTTGCCCGAAAGCGTGCCGCTCTACCCCGAAATGCGGGTGGAAGAATACCTTCAGTTCCGGGCGAAGCTGAAGCAAATCGACCGCAGTATCCGGACGAAACGCATTGAGTATTGCCTCGAACGCTGCCGGATCAAAGAAGTCCGCAGACGGCTCGTGAACACACTGTCAAAGGGCTACCGCCAACGGGTCGGCTTGGCGGATGCACTGCTGTCGGACCCGAAGGTCATGATCCTGGACGAACCGTTGACCGGCCTTGATCCGGTGCAACAAGAGGAGACGTTGAACGCCATCCGCGACCTCGGCGGGGAACACACAGTGCTCTTCAGTAGCCACCATTTGCCGGACGTGGAAAAGGTGTGCGAACGGGTCATTATTATCGACCGGGGCCGCATTCGCTACGACGACCGCATGGCCAACATTCGCGCCACCGCACCGATCCTCGTGCTTGAGATTCGTGGGGCGGAAGAGAAGATTCAGCATCTGCTGAAAGCCCAACCCGGCGTCACGGAGGTCAAGCACATGGTCACGGACGACGGGTTCTGCCGGTTTGAAGTTCGCACGACGGACGGCCGGGATTTGCGGGAAGCGATCTCGAAGAAATTGATGGAACAAGGGTTAGGCGTTCGCGGGCTAGAACTTCGCCGCGAACGGCTTGAAGACACGTTTATGCGGGTCGTGTTCCAACGCGGTTAAAGTATCGTTCGAGTTGCAACACCGACGCTCGTGGAGAGCTCGTGGAGAGATAGAGGGAACCATGAGTCAGCCAACCGCCAAATCCGGCACCGTGTACGCCCCGCCCGAACTGGCGCCGTCCGAAACCGCCATCGAAGTGCCCCAGCTTTCCCGGCTGGTCGGCATGGTCGGGCTGTTCTGTTTGACCGCCGGTGTGGTGTCGATCGTCGCCGCGCAGTACGGGCGTGGTTGGCTCGGTGAAGGCGTCGGGTACCTGCTGGGTGTGCTGGGCTTGGCCGGGTTGTTGATTCACGCCACGCGGGACGCCGATCTCGAAATTCGCCGGGTTTATGGGCTGTTTGCGCTCGTACTATTGGCTGCCGCCGTCGTCATCAGCGTCTACCCCGGCAAAACTGGTGCGTCTGCTGAAGGGCACGTCGGGGCGTGGTTGTTGCCGTGGGGCGTGAGTCTCGGGTTTCTCAGCTTGCTCTTCCTGGTGCCGTTCGCCCGCCACGAAACCGAAGCCCCGTTCCACGAGTGGATTCAATACTTATTGTTAGGCGTCGGCGGCCTGTTGGCAGTCGGGTCGGTGGTGGCCGGGGTCATCGTCAATGACTTCTTGGTCGGTCCAGGGATTTTGCTGGCGTTACTCGGCCTCGGCTTTCTGTGTGCTTTCCTGAGTCAGATTGATACGACCGACGGCTTGGGTTACACAGTCGGGGTTGGCCTCGGGGTTCTCGGGGCGGTCTCGGTGGCCGTGGCCGTTGGCTTGGCCGTGGTCCCGTCGGTGCTTCACGACGGTCCAAACGCCATCCGGAACGCCTCCCAGAACTACGACAAGTGGCAAGTGATTGCCCGCGTCGTGTCGATCTTCGGGGCGCTGGCGGTAGCATCGCTGGTGTTGACGAAACGCTTACCGCTGTGGTTCCGTAGCGTGGCGGTGGTGCTGGGGTTGGCCTTGGCGGGCGTGTTGATTACGGGATGTTTTGCCAAGCCGATCGTTCACGCCCCGGTGCCGTTCCTGGTGCCGTATGGCCTAATCCTTGCGGGGCTGGGCGTGGTCTTCCTGGGCGTCTCCGCCGCCGTCATCACGGATAACCAATTCGTCGTGCTAACCCGCCGCGAACTGTCCGCCTACTTCTACTCGCCGATCGCCTACATTGTTTTGTTCGGCATGAACATCTCGGCGTGGCTGGGCTACGCGGTGTTTGTTAGCGGACTGTCGGACATGTCGCAAGAAGCGGGCGGGGTGCCAGAGCCGATCGTGCGGCAATACCTGTCGCTCGGAATTGTCGGCGCCATCACGGTGATTTTCTTGGTCCCGGCCCTGACGATGCGGTTGTTCAGCGAAGAAAAACGAACCGGCACGCTCGAAGTTCTGCTCACGGCTCCGGTCAACGAAGCCACGATTGTGTTGAGTAAGTTCACCGCAAGCTGGCTGTTCTACATGATTTGTTGGTTGCCGCCGGGGTTGTACCTCGTCGCGCTGCGGATCGTCGGCGGGGAGCCGTTCGATTACCGCCCGATGCTGAGTTTCTATTTAGCGATGGGGTGTTGCGGTGCCGCGTTTTTGTCGATGGGGTTGTTCTTCTCCAGCGTCACCCGCAACCAGATTATCGCCGCCGTGCTGACCTTCCTGGGCATGATGTTCTTACTGCTCACGATCACCGCCCGCGACCTGGCATTTCTGGACGACGGGATCAAAGTGATCTTCCGCCGCCTGGATTTCTTGAGCCTGTGGCAACAAGCCCTCGCGGGCCAACTGGCCGTGCAAAACGTCGTGATTCAGTTGTCGATCGCGGTCTTCTGGCTGTTCCTGACCGTGAAGGCGTTGGAAGTTCGGAAGTGGAGCTAACCAGTTTTCCACCACGAATCACACGAATCGAACGAATTAAGAAAAATGCCAGCAGTAGGGACCAGATACAGACTGTTCTTGAAACTCAAGATTTTATTCGTGTGATTCGTGTGATTCGTGGTGGATTGGATTTGTAGTCCGGAAGTGGACTTAAACCGTTTTCCACCACGAATAGCACGAATCAGACGAATAAATCGGGTAAGACGATCGGGTCAGACGAAGCTGGGTTTAGGACTGGACCGAACTGGTTTTCGACCCCAACGGGGTCGTTCAATTAGCCCAGGGTGAAACCCTGGGAACCGGCACCCAAAACAATTGTTTGCCCTGATGAAGACCAACGGGTGAACGTTACGCACGCGATCCATAAGCGACATTCGGTTCTTGATTTCATTCGTGTGATTCGTGTGATTCGTGGTTCGATCTGCACAAGGATTCGCTGTCATGAGTTCGGAACCGGCCCCATCATCTGTACCAACCGCACCTCGGGGCGAGAATGCCGTCGTCGATTTCTTCGTGGCCAATCGGGCTACGATTGCCTGGGCGATGATCGCGCTGGGCGTCGCCTGCTTCGGCGTCGGCGTCTTCTCGGTATCAAAAGTCGTGTCGGCCACAGTCGCCGCTGATGCCGATAAGGACAAACCCGAAGCGTCCCTGGCCGATTCCAAGAAAGACTTGTCGGGCCTCAACCGCACCGAGCAGATTCTGAGCGCGATCGGCGGGTTGATGTTGGCGGTGCTGTGCGTCGGCGTCGGGTTGAACGTGCTGATGGCGCTGCCGAAGCTGTCCCCCGAAGACCGCCGGACGGACGCCCGGCAAACCATTCTGCTCTTCGGCGGGCTACTCGGCCTCGTGCTGATGGTCATTGCGCTGACGTTCTTCATCGCGTGGTTCGGCATCCTGGTGAAGTGGATCGACGACAAAGTCGCACCACCGGGAACCTATCGGCTCGTGCTGACGATTCTGGTGTTCCTACTGGGCGCGGGTATCGCCTTCCTCGCCGCGCAACCGGCGCGTGCGGATGAACGCAACAACCCGCTCATTCGCCGGTTGATCTTCGGCGGCAACCTCGTGCTTTCGGTGTTGCTGTTGGTCGTCGTGTTGGTCATTGTCAACATCCTGATCGGGCTGAAAGTCACCAACAAGCTCGACACCACCGAGTCCGGCGTTCACACGTTGACCCTGAACGACGCGACTAAAGAGTACCTCGGCAACCTCACGACGCCGATGAAGATTTACTGGCCGTTCCCGGAGAGTGAGCACCCGATCGTCGCGGACACCCGCCGCCTGTTCACCGCGCTGCGGGAGCAGAACCCCCAGATGATTACGGTCGAATACCTGTCCCCCACGTTGAACCGCGACAAGATCACCGAACTCCGCAACAAGTACCCGCAAGCCACCGAACTCGTGGATTTCGGCATCCTGATTACAGCGGGCGAGGACGAAAAGCAGTACGTCGTGATTCGCTTTGAAGAACTCGTCGAACAGAAGCAAGACCGCGCCGCGCCCGGCGGGCGGGTGCAATTCGTCGGCGAAGCCAAGGTCATCAAGGAGATGCTGTTCCTCTCCGAAAACAAAACCCGCCCGGTCGTCTACTTCACCAGCGGTCATGGCGAACTGGAAGTGGTCGCCAACCCGATGGCCCCGGCGAAACCCGCGGCAAAACGGGGTGGCAACACGCTGCAAAAGGCACTCGAAAAAGCCTTCGTCGATGTGCGACCGCTCGAACTCGACTTGGCGAACCCGAAAGTTCCCACCGATGCCAGCATCGTGGCCATCGCCGACCCGCGTGCCGCCTTTTCCACCAAGGAAGTGGACGCGATTCGCAAGTACCTGAGCGAACCGCAAGCCAGTGGCAAGAAGGGCAAGCTGATCCTGATGTCCAGCCCCAGTCCCAAAGCGGACGGCACCGGCGTGGTTGATCTCGGGTTGAGCAACTTGCTCGCGGAATTTGGCGTGTTGTTGGGGAACGAGTACCTGTTGAACGGCCCGTATCAGAACCTGGGCTACACCGAAGTCCAGGCCATCGTGAACACGAAGTTAATTGAGAGTCGCAACCCGATTGCCTTGGAGTTCGCACCGCCGCGTGGCCTGTTGTTTGCGAACTGCCGCGAAGTGGTCCCCGCAACCCAACAGCCGGGCGGGCCGTTCACTGCCGAAGTCTTATTCGCAACCTATCCACCGTCGCGGGTGACGTGGTACGAAAGTGATTCACCGGCCAACCCCGGCAAAGTGGCGGAAGACCTGTTTCAAAACGACGACCTCGCCCGCAGTCGCCGCGCCTCCAATCGCCGAAGCCGTGCCGTTGCGGTGCTGGTGTCCGAGGGGGCCAACGGCAAGATGGCCGTGTTCGGCAGTGGCGAAGCGTTCGCCGACTCCGAACGCCGCGGCGCCCCGATCGCCGAAGTGAACGCGGAACTGTTCACCCTCACGGTTAACTGGCTCCGCGAACGCCCGCCCGTTTGGAGCGTGGCGAACAAGACCTACGGCGTCTACAACCTGGGCAAAGGCGCCGACAACGCCCGCCTCATCGTGCTGCCCGCCCTGGCCAGTTCGCTCGGGGTGCTGGCGCTCGGCATCGGCGTGTGGATGTTCCGCCGCAAATAACTCTGCGAGTAGTGGTTAGTGGATAGTGGGTAGTGGTTAGTAAAACCGAAGACAGCTTATCTTGCTACCCACTACCTACTACCC
>JAYVXO010000267.1:0-27974 GCA_043785105.1 Fimbriiglobus sp. | reverse complement strand
CCAACCGACTCGTGCGAACAATCCTTGCCAGCAACATTACGGACCCTCATGAAATCACAGAGTAAAGAAGTTTCCCAGCGAACCGGCTGCGTAAGCTGCCGGGTGGTTCGCCACAAACGGGTGGTAGGTTTTTACCCAGGCGACTCACGTCGCCGGTTCGCCTGGACCCGAAACGACACACAAAGGAAAGCACCATGTTGATCCCGATTCTCATCCTGCCGCTTCTCATTCTCACCGCCGATTCCAAACCGACCGTGGTGAAACTCGGCACGCTTTCCGCGACGGCGCCGTTCACTTGGAAAAGCGAAAAGCCGAACAACCTGTTGCGGTCGTACCAGTTCAAGTTGCCGTCCGGCGATCCAGCGTTCGCGGATGCGGAAGTGGCGGTTTACAAGGAAGCGTCGCCGAAAGTGGACGACAAGTTCGCAGAGTGGAAAGCGACATTCACTCCACCAGAGGGAAGTAGTATCGACGACACTGCCAAGGTCTCCAAGTACGAAGTGGGCACGGCGACGGCGCACGTCTTGGACATCACCGGGACTTGGAAATATCGGGACCGGCCCCGCGACCCGAAGTCGAAAGAAGAACTGAAACCGGACTACCGTGCCGTGTGGGTAATCCTGCGGGATAAGGAAGAGACGACGCATATCCGCCTCAGTGGGCCGATGAGTGTTGTCGAAAAGCACATCGCGGAGTTCGAGAAATGGCTGAAAAGCGCGAAGTAGATGGTTCTGAAAAGAGTTTTACCACAGAGGGCACGGAGAGCCATGGAGAAGAGAAATCCAACACATGTTTTTCTCTTCTCCATGGCTCTCCGTGCCCTCTGTGGTAAAACTCTTCCTTCAACTGTCTCCCACCGATTTTCCGGCCGTTCCCCGTAGCCGTTATTTTCGGTGGCTGCTACAGTAACGGGATTGTTGCCGATTCGCGCAGAGGGTTTGGACGTGGCTGTTGTTATTCGTATGAAGCAGATGGGCCGGACGCATCGGCACTATTACCGGATTGTTGCGATTGATAAGCGTCAGCCACGGGACGGGCGGGCGATCGAAGAATTGGGCAAGTACGACCCGCACGCACAGAAGCAAGAGGAGCAAATTAACCTGCTCCCCAGTCGCATCAAGCACTGGCAAAGTGTCGGCGCGAAGTCCTCGCATAAGGTGCAAGTGTTACTGAACAAGTACATGACGCACTTCGAGGAACTGGAAACCAAAAAGGCACTCGAAAAAGCCACGCAAATAGCCTCCGACAAAGCCAACGCCGACAAGGCTGCTGCCGATAAAGCCAAGGCGTAATCCGGATCATAAGGGTCAGTGAACTATGTCCGGCGACACCGTCCCGGACGGAATTTGCAAACCTGTTCGAGCCATCCGGTTTGATGTTTTGACGTTATTTCCGGACCTGTTTCAGGGGTACTTTACCCAGAGTTTGTTGAAGCTTGCTATTCAGGCGGGCCTCGTGCAGATTCATACCTGGAACATCCGCGATTGGGCGAAGGACAAGCATCAACGGGTTGACGACCGCCCCTTCGGTGGCGGACCCGGAATGGTGCTGATGCCCGAACCAGTCCTCGATTGCGTTGAGGACGTCCGGAGCAAAGCCGAAGAGCCAGCGCGGGTTGTGATGATGACCCCCGCCGGGCGACGGTTGACACAACAAGTGGTCGCGGAACTGGCCACGTACCCACGACTGATTCTGCTGTGTGGCCGCTACGAAGGGTTTGATGATCGGATTCGTCAATTGTTGGACCCGATCGAGTTGTCAATCGGTGACTTTGTGTGCAACGGCGGTGAAGTCCCTGCGATGGTCGTGATTGACACGGTGATCCGCCTGATACCGGGCGTGCTGGGCGATGAAGAAAGTGCGGTGGACGAAAGCCACACCATCCCCGGACGCATTGAATACCCGCAGTTCACCCGACCGCGGGTGTACCGGGGGCTGGAAGTTCCGGACGTGTTGTTGAGCGGAAATCACCAACTGATTGCGAAGTGGCGTAGCGAACAGTCCCGCCTTCGTAGTGCAAGAAATAGTTCTAAAACAGAGTAAACCAAGAACCCTCACTACCCACCAGGGCGAACCGTGATCCGACATTCGGGCCGGTCGAGTATTTAGCGGTGACCCGAACCGGGACACCCGGAAAGGTCATAGTCTCATGCAAAATAAACTGATCCAAGCTGTCGAGTCGAAACACATCCGCACCGACGTGCCTGACTTCCAAGTCGGCGACACGATCATCATCCATCAGAAACTGTTGGACGGTGCCAAAGAGCGCATCCAGTTGTTTGAAGGCGACGTGATCGCCCGAAGCGGGGCGGGCATCCGTGAAAACGTCACGGTCCGCCGACTGGTTCAAGGCGAAGGCGTGGAGCGGATTTTCCCGATCTCGTCGCCACGCATTGCCAAGATCGAAATCAAGAAAGCGGGCATGGTTCGCCGCGCGAAACTGTTCTACATCCGCGACCGGGTCGGCAAGGCCACGAAGATTAAGAGCGACACCAAGCGTCAAGTGAAGCTCGACGTGGCCGCGAAAACCGCCGCCGCCGAAGCGGTCAAAGTCGCAGCCGCCGTCAACAAGGAAACCAACACCACCGGCGAGAGCAAACGCGCCGCGAAGCGCAAGGCGAAAGCCGAAGCCGCTGGCAGCAAGAAGTAACCGATTATGGCACGCCAACCCAACGCCCGAAGTTCGTCGGCATCCCCGACCGACTTCGGGCGTTGGCCGTTCTGGAAGCGCTGGTTCGGCCAACGCTCCGAGAAAGCCGCAGCCCGATACTTACGCAAACTCGGCTACCGCATCCTCGCCGCCAACGTCGCCGATAAACTCGGGGAGATCGACCTACTCGCACTCGATGGCGAGTCGCTCGTCGTGGTGGAAGTTCGGTCCACGTCCACGCACGATCCGCAACACGCCGCACTCAGTGTGGACCGAATCAAGCAACGCAAGCTAACCGAAGCCGCCGTTCGCTTCCTGTCCCGTCGCCGATTGCTCGGGGTCAATTTGCGATTTGACGTTATCGCCATCGCCTGGCCACCGGAAGCTAGCGAACCGACGATCCTGCACATCCCGCAAGCATTCGACCCCAGCGGTCGCTTCCAGATGTTTTCGTAAAACATGGTATTTAGGATCGCCACATGTCGAGCTTTCGCCCTGCTGATGAACAACTGGCGGTGTTGGTCCGTGGCTCCGCGAAGACGGAGACGGTGGAGGAACTTCGCAAAAAACTCGAACAGAGCGTCATCACCGGGAAGCCACTGCGGGTGAAGTACGGCATTGACCCGACCGGGTTCGATGTGCATTTGGGGCACACGGTCCCGCTGCGAAAGCTGCGGCAGTTCCAAGAACTGGGTCATAAAGCGGTGCTCATCATCGGCACGGCGACTGCCGAAGTGGGCGACCCCAGCGGGCGTGATGCGGCCCGATCCGGACTGACGCCAGAGCAGATTCAGAAGAACGCCGAGAGCTACCTGACGCAGATTGCGCGGGTCATTGATGTGACGACAGCCGAGGTGCGACCCAACGGCGAGTGGTTCCACAAATTCAACTTCGCCAAGATGCTGCAACTCCTGGCCAGCATGACCGTGCAGCGGATGCTCGAACGCGACGACTTCACCAAACGCATGAATTCCGGCACGCCAATCTACCTGCACGAATGCCTATACCCGTTGATGCAAGGCCACGACAGCGTGGAAATCCATGCCGATGTCGAACTGGGCGGTACGGAGCAACTCTTCAACCTGATGGTCGGGCGGAACCTCCAACGGGATGCCGGGCAAGCCCCACAAATTGCACTGACGATGCCGATTTTACGCGGCCTTGATGGCGTCCAAAAAATGGGCAAGAGTCTCGGCAACTACATCGGCGTCGGGGAATCGGCGAAGGAACAGTTCGGCAAAACGATGAGCATCCCGGATACCTTGATGAGCGAATGGTTCACCTTACTCACCGACCGTACACCGACTGAGATCGAAACGCTTCTCGCTGGGCATCCCGGTGAGGCAAAGAAGACGCTCGGTTGCGACATCGTGAGTTTCTACCACGGTGCCGCCGCCGCCATCGCCGTGCGTGCCGATTGGGATAAGCAGTTCAAAGAAAAGGGCGACCCGGACCACATCGACGAAGTCACGATTGCCGCGACGGAGTTGCAAGCGGGCACAATCGCGGCGCCTAAACTCGTCACGCTAGCGGGCCTTACCAAGAGCAACGGCGAAGCCCGCAAAAAGATCGAAGAAGGCGCCGTCAACCACGGCCCCGACCGCACCAAAATCACGGACTGGAAACTCGCCATCACCGTGACCGACGGCATGGTGCTACGCCTGGGTCGCAAAATCGTGCGGATCAGGTTGAGTTAAGCGGAAGACGATTCACCACAGAGGGCACGGAGAGCCACAGAGAAATCCAACACAGATTTTTTCTTCTCCGTGGCTCTCCGTGCCCTCTGTGGTGAATTCTGATTGTTTGAAGTTCAGCGTACAGGATTGCACATGACGTTCATACTGGTGCAAAAATTGTTGCGGGACACGCGCTGGCCGTTGTTGGCAGTGTGTTTGTTGCTGTTTGTGTTCTCCGCGTTTTGGGTGAAAATTGCCCAGCGGGTCACGACCGAGATTGCGCCGTTCTTCAACGGCTTGGCGGCGATGCAGAACATCGACAAGAAGTTGTTCGACGAAGTGGTTTTCAAAGGCCCTGGCAAGGTGTCGCAAGCCGTGCTGGGCGGTGCGGAGATTCAGTTTGAAAAGCCGAACGACTTCCTCGCCGTCGAGATGCTCCACCCGGTCGTGGTGATCTTGGTGTCGTTGTGGGCCGTCGGTCGCGCGGGTTCGGCCATTGCCGGTGAACTCGATCGCGGCACGATGGAGCTATTACTCTCACAGCCGGTGCCACGAAACCGCCTCATCCTGGCGCACTTCATCGTGGACTGCATCGTGATTCCGATTTTGTGTTGCAGCATCCTCGCGGGTACACAAACGGGGCTGGCACTGATCGGGCCGTTTGAAGTGGATTACACCATACTCGACAAAATACAGGCGAAGTCGCCGATCAAGTTACCGCGTGGCCCGGCGGTGTTGGACGTATCCGCATCCCGGCAAGGGTGGGCCGCCGTCAACCTCGCCGCGTTGATGTTTGCGATGAGTGGTCTGACGATGATGATCTCGGCGTTCGGGCGGAGTCGGTGGAAAGCCATCGGCATCGCGGCGCTCGTTGGTGTGACCATGTTTACCGCCACTGTGATCGGGCAGTTATGGGATGGCGCCGCGTTCGTGCGACCGTTCACCGTCTTCTTTTACTACCAGCCGCAAAAAATCTGGCTGAAAAACATCTGGACGATTGATCTTGGTGAGGGGTGGGCGCCTAACAATCAATTGTTAGATGTACCAGTGATGGGTGTTCTGTTGGGAGTTGGAGCAGCAAGTTATCTCATTTCCATCATAGTATTTATCCGACGAGATTTACCGGCACCTCTGTAGCATTCCAAATTGAATATCGTAAAAATTACCATCAGTGTGATATTTTGATGAAGTGCGCTGATTTCTAACATTTTGCTATCGAACAATTTTGTCGAGGCGTTAAAAACACATCATGCGTTTCAACAAAGTGCGTTGAAACCATCACATCGCCCGACGTGTTCGCCCAAAACACTCGCCCCATTCCTGGACAAGGATGAATCAGATGGTACGTGTTCGGTTTTTCGCGTTCGTGTTGATCGCAGTCTGTTTTTTGGGGACCACAGCAGTCACACAGGCGGCGTTTGTTACGTCGTATGCCTACAGTGATCGGGTTGTTTACACCGGCACTTACAGCCGGTTTGTTACTGCGGCAGACGCCCAGAACAATACCAATGCCGTGAACAGTGGTGCCGTTCGGCAAAACGATTTATCGCTGTTCTACGCCCGCGGAATTACAACTCCGGGCATCGGCGGGCCGGGTGTTGTTTCCTACGACAGCTTGCTTGCGGCGGGCGGAACGGGCAACTATTCACAGTTCTTGAATTCGGCGTTCTACGGAATTCCAGGCGGTGCTCCCAACCCGGCCCGTGACGCCAACAACTTGGTTCAGATCGACGACAACAACGGGTCAACAGTAACCTCGCACAGCGGGTCGTGGACGGACACGAGCTTTACGCAATTCCGGCTCACGGTTGCCGGGCAAAACGCCAACACAGCCGATGATTTGGCGCGATTAGCGGTCGGAGCGGCGAGCCTGCCGGTGTCCAACTTGGGCGGCTACGGCACGTGGCTCAGCTACAATCTCGATGTCACCTTCGGCGGTTTGAACGGCGTGTTGAACTCGACGTTCACGACGGCTTTCGGTTCAAACTTCTATACGTCGTCGGGTGATCCCACCACCGCAACGGGGACGTTCAACGGTATCTTCCAGATGACGGGCGACGGCTTTTACCGTGTGAATTTGAACGTAGTCAAAGGCGACACCTACGGTTACACCAACCGAAACAACGGTGTGATCGACGAGTTTACATTCGATGCCCTGGGCATCAGGAACGGCTACTACATCAGCCAATTCGGGGGTTCGCTCGCACCAGCAGCCGTGCCCGTGCCGCCGTCTGTGGTCCTGGGTGCGATTGGCGCGCTGACACTCGTCGGCCTGCGTCGTCGGTTGTTCATGGCGTAGTCGGCTGTTTCAAATTGATCCTCAACCCCTTCGCCGACCGTACTCTTGCGGTCGGCGTGAGGTGTAACTCATTTCTCTGGCTGGTCAAAAAAAAGACGTTCATCGCAGAGGACGCAGGGAAAGCCAATCAAGTTGTTTTGGATTGCTCTGCGTCTTTGCGTCTCTGCGTGAGAATTCCTTTGTTGCACCCTCGGTATTTCATTTCCATGCATTTCTCTTGACAGCAAGCCCATCTTTCGTTAATTGGCTCTCGCAAGTTCGGGCCGTGGGGACGGCCTGGGAATTTTTCGGGGGGAATTGACGATGAAACGGTTATCGGCTTTGGCAGTGGCGGTCCTGGTGATCAGTTCGGTCGGGTGCCAGTGTACGAATTGCTCGTGGCAAAGCATGAAAGAACGAATCACCGGGGCTAGCCCTACGGTGAGCACACCGACGCCAACGAGTGGCGTGGTCCAAACGCAGTACCTCTCGGGCCAATCGGACGGTGCGGTTGCCCCACCGTCCATGTTACCAAGCTCCGTGACGCCCGCTTCCTTGGCGGGGTCGAAGTGAAAGACCTGCCCATAATCCCGTGGCCGGTCGGCTACGGGTGCGACAAGGTCAGGCGCCTGCGATGATGATGAGCGGGCGCTTGTCGGGGTCCGGTTCGGATTTCCGAATCAGTTCGCGGACCATCCACGGCACGTTGCCTTCGCCGAACAACAGGAAGCCCAACGTGCCGCTCCACGGCGTTTGGTCGGTCCAGCCGAAGTGGATTTCGGGGGGGCGACCCACTTTGGCCATTTCCAAGGATACGGCCGCTAGCGTGTTCGCAATCGACGCGGCGCCGGTGATTTTCAACACGTAACGGCCTTCTTCTTGGTGAATATCAATCTCGGGTTCGTTGACGAAATCACTGGCGTCATCGACGACGACTTCGACGAACACGACCATCAAATCCCGAGGAATACGGTGTTCGCGGCGAACAGCCGCTTCCTTCTCCGGCAACCCACGGCGGCCCGGTCGGTGCGGGACCAAGATCGTCAATTCGAGGTGCCGAATCGTGTCCCAAAGGAACTTCGTTTGGGGGTCTTTGATTTTGAACCCGGCGAAGCGTAACTCCCCGCTTCGTGCGAGACGGGAGATAAACGAGACCGCCAAAATCCCCGCGATGAAGCACATCGAGATAATCAAGCCGACTGGCTTCTCGATCATGATCGCAATGGTCGTGTAGACAAACACGACGGTGATGAACAAGAACGGGATGGACAGCCGCCCGCCAAAGCTACCCGCTTTTGTCCGCCATTTTTCAATCAACGTCGCCACACAGGCACTGGTAATCAAGACCAGAACCCCGGTTGCATACGCACTACTTTGGGCATCGACATCCGCGTTGAAAATGACGGTGACCAGACAGTTGATTCCCGTCAACAGCACCACGAGAGGTCGAACCGCGTTCGCCCATTCCGGTGCCATCCCGTAGCGGGGCAGATATTTCGGCACGAGGTTTAACAAACCCGCCATCGCGCTGGCCCCGGCAAACCACAAAATCACAACCGTGCTGATGTCGTAAATCGTGCCAAACGTACTGCCGAAAAACGGCGCGATCCCTTTCGTCGGTGCTTCGTCATGCGCTAAGTAGGCCAGTGCGCGTTCAAAGGCCGGTGCTTTCGGCTTGGGAAGATCCGGAGGCCATCTTTCCGGGTCGATGAATTTGCCGGGGCTATCGGGGTCCGGGTAGATCAAGTCTTCGGGCGGAATGAGTGTGCTCACGACGAACGACGAACCCAACAAAAAGCACGACATAATTCCTGCGGCGAGTAGCAACAGCTTGCGTGTGTTCCGAATCCGGCCTTGGGGAGATTGTTTCGTATCCGAGGGGTCGCCTTTAATGAGCGGCATCACGGCGACGCCGGTTTCAAACCCGCTCAACCCCAGTGCCAGCTTCGGGAAGATGACCAGCACCACGACGATTAACGCCACCGTGCCACCGCCGGCAATCTCAACCGGCGCCGGGGGCATGTTCCAGTTTCCTGCCCGGACATTGTCCGCCCACGTCGCAACCAATTCCGGGTGGTTGACCAGATAAACCAAGCCCGCCCCGACTACTAACGTGTTGAGGAACAAGTAAATGGCGGTCAGCACAACGGCAATGCCGATCACTTCCCGGAAGCCGCGCAGGAAGAACGTGCCGAGGACCGTGAGTAGAAGCAAGGTCAAGAAGAGTTGTTGCCGACTGTCTTCGAGCGGCCAATTCGGGTTTTCAATCAAGTGCTTCGCGGCATCGGCGGCGGAGAGCGTTTTCGTAATCACGAAATCCGTCGCCGCAAACCCCAGCAAGATCAGCACGAGGATCTTCCCCCACCACCCGGAGACGAGGTTCGCCAACATCCCGATGGAGCCTTGCCCTTCGGACGAACACCGGGCCACAAACGAGTATACCGGGTACGCACCGAGTAGCGTGACCGCGACCAGTACCACCGTCGCTAACGGCGCCAGCAAGCCCGCACTCTTGTACGCGATCGACGGTTGATACGCCAGGGTGCTGAAGTAATCCACCCCCGTCAGACACATAACCCAGAGCCAAAACGATTGGTGATGCTCCGAGGGTGGACGGACCGGCGGAATCGTCAGGACGGCGGGAGCGGATATCGACGGATTACTCATTTGAGGAAGTGTGATCGCCAACTCGCGTGAGTCAGGCCACAAGCCTGACCCGAAGCGTTCGGCCGGGGAGGTTCACAATATGCTGGCCCCACCCCAGAACGACAACAGCTTAGCAAATCAGCCGCGAACAACCAGCGTCGCAACCGATGTTGGGGTGGCAAATGCACGAAGCCTGCCAAAAGGCAGGCTTCGTCATTGGGACAATTGATCGACCCGACTTAGCTCGCCGCAACGTTCACGCCGCCAAGGAACGTCGTGGAATACGGCACGATGCTGGTAATCTCGGTTTGGTCCCGAGTGTTGATAACGCGAACACGGGGGCTGTTGCCGGGGCCGCTCGCGGTGATGATGTCGTCGAGGCCGTCGTTGTTCCAATCGACCGCAGCTACACGGACCCCGCCTTGGACGATCCCGAACGATCCGGTGCCCGTGACGGCATTGACGAGCGCGGTCGGGGCTTGCGATGGGGACAGCAACGCACCATTCGCTGGTGTTTGGAAGTTGAACGTACTCGGCCCACTTGGTGTGCCGCTACCAGTCGGCGTTGCATCGACAGGAATAGCGATTTCTCGAATCAGACCCGCAGTGCGGCCATCGAACACCCGGACAATGCCAGGACCAGCACCATTCCCGGTGATGATGTCGAACTTGCCATCGCCACGCAAGTTGCCCGTCGAGACAAAGACCCCGTCGCGGTTCGAGGAATCCGCAGCAAAGAACGAGTAATTCGGGGTCGCAATCGGCCGCCGGATCACTTTCTGGCCGTCGTAAACGTTGATTTGTGGGCCACCACCTGCACCCGGCGCAGTAATCAAGAAGTCGCGGCCAACACGGTTCAAGTCACCAGCCGCAACGCGGACGCCAGCTCGCACGTTGTCATCGTAGGCGAAGAAATCGGCAATCGTGTTAAGGGTCGGGGTGAGGGTCAGCACGACCACACGGGCCGCACCACCTTCACCGGCCCCGACGATGATGTCCTTGCGGCCATCCCCGTTGAAGTCGCCGACGGCGACGTACCCGCCGCCACGGAAATCGACGCCGAATAGGATCGTATCGACAATCGTTGCGCCATCAATTCCGTCGTAAACACGCAGCCGAGCCGCACCACCCGCTTCGGGAATGGTGATGATGTCATCGACGCCGTCGCCGTTGACATCACCGACGGCGACACGAACGCCGCCCGTGAACGTGGGTTCGTAGGGGAAGAAGTTGAACTTCAAAATCGACGTGCCCGCTTCGTACACCCGAACGTGCGGCCCGCCGCCCGCGTCCGCACCCGTCGCGATGAGTTTCACGTTTTGTCCGAGCAAGTTGATCGTCACTTGGGCGAAGCCGACTTCCCCGTTGGACGGGTTCGTCGCTTGATAGGTGAAGATCACCGGGCCGGAGTTGAACGGCACGTTGGTGGGCGCGATGAACGTGAACGACCCGTTCGGGTTCACCCGCAACGACCCAGCCGGGAGCGGTGTGAGTGAGTTTTGATACGTCGGTCCGGCGACCAACTGCGCCGTCAATACCGCACCGGGGAGGGTGGTACTGAAGTCGTTGGCCAGCAAGCCTGTCGTCACGTCCACGGTCAGCACACGTCCCAGACCTGTGCTGTAGGTGTCGGCGACCGCGATTGTCGCCGGGACATCGCGCTCTTCCAGTTTTTCCAACCGCAACATCGCCTGAGGGCGCTGGGCGGCATCGGTGTTCGTATTGTGCCGGGGAAAGCCGAACATGATCGGGCTGCTCCTACTTGTGTTCTGGTAAGGTGGGGCGACGATGGCGAGTCGATTGTCAGCCCGCGTCATGCGAGTGTCGATCGACTCGCCATCGCCGGGCCAGACGCCCTCTTGGCAGTCCTTGCCCTCATGACGGCACAGTCGAAGGTTCACCACCGACCGTTGCGCCAATGACTCTGTTCCCTCATTCGGCGTTGGCCTGGCGTACTGAACACGGAAACGGCCAATCCCGAGGCAACAGTTTCCGCCACAGTGCCGGTGGAAACGCATGGATAAGGTGCGGACCGTGTTCAGGTTCCACCAATTCGACGATGCAGCTTGAACGAACGACGGACGCCGTCCGAAAATTGATTCAAGTTCAGGCGGCACGGAGCGCAAAGTCTGGGCGATCGAGACGGAAGTGCGGGCTGTAGTAGGGGTCGCCGGATTTCAGGAACTCGTTCCACTTCACATGGAAGAGGTCGTATTCCCTTTTGAAGCGTTTTTGCTTCTCGTCGGTATCTTCGTACCCCCGCGTTTTCGATTCGAGGTGGTACAACTCCGCGTCCGGCGTCCACACCACGCGGTAGCCTTTGCGTAAGATTTGCAAGCAGAGGTCCACGTCGTTGAACGCCAGGACGAAGCCTTCGTCAAACCCACCGACATGCTCAAAGACTTTCTTCGGCGTCAACAGGCAGGCGCCCGTCACGGCGGCGACGTTCTGGGTGTAAGTCAGACGTTGCATGTGACCGGCGGCTTGACGCGGAAAGTTCAGGTGCCCGTGCCCCGCCACCCCGCCCATGCCGACGACGATGCCCGCATGCTGAATCGTGTCATCGACGTAATAAAGCTTCGCCCCCACCGCCCCGACGCCGGGTTGCACCGCAATTTTGACGAGCGATTCCAGCCAATCCGGACTGATCGACTCGATGTCGTTATTCAGGAACAACAGCAACTCGCCGGTGGCACGGCTCGCGCCGAAGTTATTGACCGCCGCGTAGTTGAATGGCTTAGTCCACTCCAGGATTTGCACGTGCGGCTGTTTCTGAATCTCCCGGTAGTATGCCAAGGTCTCGGGGCGTTGGCTGCCATTCTCGACAATGAGCAGTTCGTAGTTCGCGTAACTCGATTTGGCGAGACACTCGACGCAGCGGGCCAACATTTCGGGGTGGTCTTTGTTGGGAATAATGACACTCACTAACGGCTGCGTGCGGAGGTGATAAACCACTTGATACGTGCCGAGTTGCGGGCCGTCGTGAACGGACGCATCGACACCGATGCGGGCCAGATGTTCGGTTAACGCCTTTTTGCCGTTGTCGTAGGCATAAGACTTGCTTCCTTTATTCGCCGCTGTGGACTGGGCGTGCATTCGCCAGTGATACAACACCGCCGGGATGTGTACGATTTGCGCGGCGTGTTCACTCGCGCGGAGCACGAGATCGTAGTCCTGGGCACCATCAAAACCGGGGCGAAAGCTGCCAATCTTGTCTAAGAGAGTCCGCTTCAGTGTCGTCAGGTGACAAACATAGTTGCGGCTGCGAAGGGTTTCCGGGGACCAATCCGGCTTGAAGTTGGGTTCAACCCGTTCCCCAGTCTGGTCGAGTTTGTCCTCGTCGGAATACAAGAAATCGGCGTCCGGTTGGCTGTTAATCGCCTGCACGATGTCATGAAGTGCGAACGGCGCGAACGTGTCGTCGTGATCCAAGAAGCAAACGTACTCTCCGGTAGCAAGTGATAGCGCCGCGTTGGAGTTACCGACAATGCCCCGGTTTTCGCTCAAAGTTTGAAGTTTGACACGGGAATCGTCCCCCCGAAAACGCGACAAGATCGTCTGAATGGTAGGCGAAGTGCTCGCATCGGCAAGACAAAGCTCCCAGTTGGGATAAGTCTGGCCGATCACGGACTGAATCATCTCGACCAAGAACGACTCGGGTGGGTTATACACCGGGACGATGATGCTGATCTTCGGTGACCGCGCGAACTTATGCTGGCGTTGTTGAGCAAGGTCGGCGAGCTTGGGTTCATTTCGTTTGATCCAACGGCGGTATTCATCGTGTGGAGTGGCTTCGGTCAGGTGCCTGGCTGCTGGCGAGGGTCCGTTCCGAGCTTGCCTGGCATTGAGTACCCAACCGACCATATGGCCCGCCGACCGTACTCCATAACGGACAAAGGCCCGACGCCGGGAATGAATGGGGAACGCACGGTTGAAGACTTTCTGGATGCTGTGTACGAACTGATAAGCGCGCGACGCCTTGATGTTCGCTATCTCCGCTTGCTTCTGTTCGAGCAACTCCGTTCGTCGCATTAACGCCGCTTCGAGTTGAAGAATCCGCCGCTGCGAGACATCGAGTTCATGGGCTGTGTCTAGGAATGGTTCTGGGGTCATGCGTCCTTCTTCATACACAGCAACGGCAACCAACCGACGGACTGGGAAGCCACGTCGTTGCTTCCTGGAACGGGTTATACCATTGCGGACCAAATTGCAGCAACGACAACTGGATGCCGAGTTGACAATGTTACGCATCAAACAAGAGAGTGAAATGCTTCAGGTGGGAAACAGGATTCGGTTTGTTAACACGATCGGTTGACGTGCTCGCGGTTTCCGATTGCGCTGGGATTACTATCGGCTAAAGTCCGTAGTTCAGGACAGGTGGTATGAATTCACGCTGCTGCAATATGTTCCGTTCGTTTTCTTGGCTTTTTTCGCTATTTTCCGGTCGAGTTGCCCGAAAGGTGTTCTAGGGTCATTGGTAGAATCTAGTAGGCGGCTTCACCGCCTCCGTTTGGAGGACACATCATGATGACCATCTTGTTCCCGCTCGCCCTCGTGACTGTTGTCACGCTAGTAACACTGAGCGTATTAGCCGTTGTCGCTAGTCGCCACGCTGTTTTGCAACCCACGACTGTCGATCCGTTTTCGGCCCCGCGCATCTCGGACCCGTCGTCCGACACAATGGCGGGTAGTTCCGAAATGGTCAAGACAGTCCTGACACCGCCGACCGATTGGCATGTCACGACGCTACACAACCTGAGTGAAGTCGAAGACCTTCTCGATTCGCTCGAAGCCCACGGGATCCAACACCGCGAAGTCGTGACACTCTCCGAAGACTGTTTCGCCGTGCGGTGGAAATAAGTCCAAGCAGTATCGTTGCGGACGAACAAACGGCGAGGTTTATCCTCGCCGTTTTGCTTTTTACCATTGCCCCACACCCGCGATGCTTTTACATTCAGCGTCAACTTGTTCTGCACGATCCCCAAACAGATCGCGGGAGTTTGACGTTTATGTCCACTGAATCGCCGATGAGTACGAACGCCCCACCCCTAGCATCCGGGATGCGTTTCAAACTCAGCTTCATGATGTTCTTGCAATTCTTCATTTGGGGCGCCTGGTTTGAACTCGGGTTCGCCTACATTCCGAGTTTGGGTTTCTCGGACGTGCAGAATTCGACCATCTTCACTGCGTTTAACGTCGGTGCCTTGGTCGCGTTGTTCTTCAGTACCCAGTTCGCGGATCGGAAGTTCGCTGCGCAAAAGTATTTAGCGTTCAGTCACTTGATCGGTGGCGGTGCGATTCTCGGGCTATTTTTCCTCACGGGAACGAAAGCTGACCCCGCACCGTTCTGGCCGTTCTTCGCGCTCATGTTGTTGCACTCGGTCTTCTACGTGCCGACGATCTCAATCACGAACTCGATCGCGTTCGCCAACCTGACCGACCCCTCCCGGCAGTTCGGCCCAATTCGGCTCTGGGGTACGATCGGTTGGATTGCCGCATCGTGGCCGTTCATCTTTATCCTCGTCGATTGGGCCAACGTCCCCGCGTTCGGGACGATGGGAACGATCGAGTGGATCGGGAAAATGCTCGGGACTTCCAAGGCGGGAGCCGATGCTTCCGAAGCGCAACGCTACATCTTCCTCGTCGCCGGTGCCGCCTCCCTGATTCTTGCAGCGTTCAGCCTTTCGTTGCCCCACACGCCACCCAAGCCAGCCACTGGTGAAGACTCGTTCGCGTGGCTGAAGGCGATGAAGCTGTTGAAGCACCCGTTCGTGGCGATCCTCTTCTTGGTCACGTTCATTGATGCCGCCGTTCACCAGAGCTTTTTCCTCTGGACGCCGGGGTTCCTGGGCGGCCCGGTCGGAATCCTGGCGAACTGGGTTTCGCCGGTCATGAAGATCGGCCAGATCGCCGAAATCGTGACGATGTTGTTCCTCGGATACGTGCTGAAGAACCTTGGCTGGCGGTTAACGATGATTTTCGGCGTGCTGGGACATGCGATCCGATTCGCGGTCTTTGCCTTCTACCCGGACCAAACTGCCGCGATTCTAGTCAACGTGCTCCACGGTGTTTGCTACGCATTTTTCTTCGCAACTGTCTACATCTTCGTGGATGAATACTTCCCGAAAGACATCCGCTCCAGCGCCCAAGGGCTGTTCAACGTGCTGATCCTTGGCTTCGGTCCTGTGGCAGCAAATTACGCAACGGGCTACCTCCAGACGCAGTACACCGTCGGAACCAAGCTCGATTACACCTCACTCTTTGCCTATTCGATGTCCGCCGCCCTGTTCGGTGCGGTTGTCTTGCTGCTGTTCTTCCACCCACGGAAATCGGCAATCAAAGAAGTGTAGAAGCGCCGAACGCCCACGAACGATCGTTCGTGGGCTTTTTGGGTGCATGTTGTTTTATTCCGGGAACAGTTCAGCAATCGAACCCGCGTTCGGAACACGAATCGCCAGTTCCCGAAGTTGAACCGCGTTCATCACAGCCATTTTCGCGTTGATCGACTCGGGAAGGGATTGAAACCGATTCTCCAGCAACGCCGTTGCGACATCACGCAGGGCATTTTCCATGCCGCGTTCCATACCGCGTTCCATGCCGCGTTCCATGCCCTGCTCGATACCCTTTTCCATGCCCTGCTCGATACCCTTTTCCATGCCCTGTTCCAACCCGAGGTCGTAGTGCGTCTTGTTCCTGGCAACAATTTTTGTGAACGGTTCTGTCATGATCAACCTCTCAAATTCTTGACGGCCTTCCTCGTCGAGAGGAACGTAGGCCTGAAAGCAATCGTACAGGAGAAATCGCTGGAATTCTGTCATTGTAGCACTTGCTAACCGTTGGACTGCGGTCCTGCTGATCGTCGGCCACTGCTCACGCGGTGCGCTCATCAGGGCCGAAAATCCGATGCCGAGTCTGTTCTCACCGCTTGCATATTGTAACGCATCGAGTGCAGGTAAACCGACATATAAGTAGCGAAACGTCAGCACGTTGAACGGGCCGATGTATTCCTCCACGGTATCGACGCCGATCCCTTCGAGGCCGACCCGCAGGTACAACACGATCGGTAGCACCGGGAGTTCCTGGCGCTCCCGCAAGTGCATGTAGTAGCGCGGCAATCGGGGCTTCAGCGCCGTGGTGCGGTCTTGTGATTCAATTTCGATATGAACCACCGCCAGCCATTCGGCGGCGGTCGATTCCCCAACCGGCGTGAGGGTTCGCAACCGTGCCACGAGGTCGAGCAAGTGTCGGTCACCGTCGGGCGGGTTCGGTAGCACTTCCTTGTCGAGCCATTCCGTGGACGTAAAGTCGAAGCAACTCGCCCATTCGGGAAAGAAGAGTCGCATGAAGTCCGGGAAGAACTCCCGGATCATCGCTTTGAACCGCTGGTCGTGGTCCATGTCGTCACGTCATTCGTGGGAACAGTTGCTTCGGCTTGCCGTCAACTAACTCAGCCATGACTCGCAGTTCGTCCGGTTGGGCACGGAGTTCTGCGGCGTCGGCATACGTGACTTCGGACCACGGTTTGGCGAAGTTGAAGCTCTTGTAAAGGACTTCGGCAGACCTCGGGATGAACGGCTTGAGCAGGATGCAAGCGATGCGAAGGACTTCGACCACGTTGTGCAAGATGCCCGACGCCGCGTTCGGGTCCGTCTTCACGACCGTCCACGGCGCTTTGTCGCCGATGTACTTGTTCGCCGGGTAGACCAACTGGCTCATAAGTGCTTGCAGCGCCTGGCTGTACTCGCAGGCTTCGACACGAGTGCGGAATTCGGCGACGAGCTTAGCCGCGTCGAACCCTTCGGCCACGGCTTCGGGCACGCGGTTCGCCGTGCCGGGCAACGCGCCGCCGAGACTCTTCGATGGCACCGTAACCGTGCGGCTCAGCAAGTTGCCGAGCGTGTTGGCGAGGTCGGAGTTGTACACTTCTTCATACCGCTGCCCACTATAATCGCCATCCTTCGGATAGGCGCATTCTTTCATAAAGAAGTAGCGGTACGCATCAATGCTACTCTTCGCAATAATCTCCAGTGGTTGGACGACGTTGCCCATCGACTTGCCCATCTTGGTGCCGTCCACCGTGACAAACCCGTGGCTGAACACCTTGCGCGGCGCCTCTTCGCCCGCCGCCCAGCACATCGCGGGCCAGATGTGGCAGTGGAACCGGGTGATGTCCTTGCCAATGAAGTGGATGTCGGCGGGCCAGTTCTTGCGGAACAGTTCCTCGTCGTCGCCGTAGCCGATGCCGGTGATGTACGTGAGCAGCGCATCGAACCACACGAAGGTCGTAAAATCTTCGTCGAACGGCAACGGAATCCCCCACTCCTTGCCGTGGCGAGAGATGTTCAAATCTTGCAGCCCCTCGGCTTCGATGAAGCCGATCATCTCGTTGCGGCGGCTGTCCGGTTGGACGAAGTCGGGGTTCTCCTTCAGGAACGCCAGCAAGCGGTCCTGAAACGCGCTGAGTTTGAACAGGTAACACGGCTCCGAACGCCGGATCAGGGGCCGCTTGTGGATCGGGCATTGCCCGGCGCTCTCGGCGTGGGCCTTGTCGCTTTTGAACTCCTCACACCCTGGGCAATACCACCCCTCGTAGTTGCCCTTATAGATGTGGCCGTTGTCGTACACCTTTTGAATGAACTTCCGGCAGCACTGCTTGTGGCGTTCGTGGCTGGTTTGCACGAAGGCGTCGTAGCTGATGTCGAGGGCACGCCAGACCTCCTGGAACTGACGGGCCATGTCGTCGCAGTACGCTTGCGGGTCGAGTCCGAGTTCCTTGGCCTTGTCCGCGACTTTCAGCGTGTTTTCGTCGTTGCCCATCAGGAAGAAGACATCGTACCCCTCCATCCGCCGGTAGCGGGCCTGAACATCGGCGCCGAGTTTCTCGAACGCGGTGCCGATGTGCGGGCGGCTGTTCGGGTAGTCGATCGCGGTCGTTTGGAACCAACGCGGTTTCTCAGTCACAGTTCCGGCTCCTTCCATCAATAAATCAACCGCAACGCGGTTATCGCATCGTTCTACTAGACGGACGGTTTGCGGGGGAGGTTCAGATCACAAGTGCGTCACCGTAGACCGTCCGCAGCCACTCCACCCGATTCGGGGAGATCGCGTTTTCGGCCAACACGAGTTGTTCCAACCGCGTCGTCCAGAGCGAGACGGCCAATCGTTCCGCCCCCTCATCGCTGATGTTGCAACCGCGCATGTCAAGTTGGACTAAGGATGGGAAGTTCGGGTCGGGTTCGATGTAGTCGAACGCGGCATCACCGAGGTACGGGTCGTGAATCCCAAGTGCTTGCAAACGGGGGTACGGACCGAACCGGGTGAGCAGCCGGAGTAAGTAGGAACCAATCGGTGTGTGACAACGGATTGACAGTGCCTGAAGTGGGAACATCACGGTGGGCGGGTCGAATGTCATCCAGTCGATTGACACATACCCAATGTTCAACGTCAACGATTCGACCGGCACCAAAATCAGTTCATCTTGCCAAGCAGCAATCAGTGATTCCGCCGAGCATTCGATGTGATACGGAAACCCGCGTTGATACCGTCGCCCGGCGAGCAGGCCCTTCGGCAAATACCAGGACCACTCGTGTTCCCAATCCAACAGGGCTAATTCCTGCGTCGTCAATCCGGAACCGGGCGACTGCTGTTCGCGTTCGCATTGCAAGCGGATGAACTCCGCCCGTGCGACATCTTGAGGCTGTCCCCGTTCATCGAGCCAGTCGGCGTAGACCAATCGCCGCAGATCATCGTCCGGGTTCGCCACGATCGCACGGAGGAGGGCTTCTTCGTCGCTCACGGCTTGTCCTCACGTCCCGTCGGCATCCGGGTCCAACCCTGCCATCTTCGAGTGCGACTGGTCGAGACGTTTTTCGAGCACCGCCGGGCGGTGCTCTTCGTCACGATTTTGTTGGGCCGCTTCGAGGCCTGTGAGGAACCGCTTCCCGTCGGGTCGAACGACGACGAGTTTCTCCCCACTCAGATCGAAACGGGTGCCGAGGCGCGGACTGGTGTAGCCGTCCATCTTGAGGACCGCCGCGAACAGGCCTGACTTGTCACGGATGTAGCCCGTCAGTTTGACACGGTCCGGGTCGTAGACGTAATACTCTTCCACGCCGTATTTTTCGTAGAACAGCAACTTCCTCGCCAACGTTCCGTGTCGAGTTTCGGGGGCCAACACGTCAAACACGACTTGTGGTGCGACGCCGTTTTCCACCCACAGCTTGTAACTCCCGCGACGGCCCTTGGGCCGACCGAACACGACCATCACGTC
This sequence comes from Fimbriiglobus sp., assembly GCA_043785105.1. Taxonomy (GTDB): domain Bacteria; phylum Planctomycetota; class Planctomycetia; order Gemmatales; family Gemmataceae; genus Fimbriiglobus. Next base: position 8,454 of record JAYVXO010000267.1, on the reverse strand, counting down.
TGGGCTGGCGCAACGGTTGACCTTGCCTTCCACGGCGTACCACAGCAACTCCCCGGCGACAAACACGTCCGGGTCGTCCCGAAACAAATGATCGAGTCCACCCTGAAGCGTGACGATCCATTCAAACTGAAGCGTGTTTTCGGCAATACGCCTGCCGTCCGAATCTGGGTACTCGATCGGGACCGCCGGGATGTTGTGTGGTGCAGTCATCGTGCAACTCCATTACGGATGTATCCGGCTAGATGATCGCGGATTAAGTGAAACCGCCGTCTCGCATCGGGCGACGCCATCACTCATGGCCCGTCGGCGTCTGGGTCCAACCCCGCCGCCAACATCTTCGCCCGCAAGTGTTCGAGATTTTGGGCCAGATTCGCGGTGAGTCGCTTTTCGGCAGCAACCCGTTGTTCGGCTTCCGCCGAGCGTTGTTCGGCTACGGCTTTTCGTTGCTCGAGTTCGAGGTTCGTCAGGAACCGCCCGCCATCCGGGCGGACGACGACGAGTTCCTCGCCGCTCATGTCGAAGCGGACGCCCAGGCGGGGGCTGGTGTAGCCGTTCGTGTTTGGGATCGGTGAAAACGCACCAACGTTGTCACGGGTGTAGCCCGTGAGTTTGACACCGTCCGGGTCGTAGATGTAATACTCTTCCACGCCGTAGGTCTCGTAGAACAGCAGTTTCTTCGCCATCGCTCGCGGGCGGTTGCCGGGAGACAGCACTTCAAACACGACTTGCGGGGGGATCCCATTTTCCCTCCACTGCTTGTAACTTCCGCGATACCCCTTGGGCCGCCCAAACGCCACCATCACGTCCGGAGCGGTGCGGCGCTTCACGTTCCCTTCCACCGCGTACCACAACAAATTCCCCGCGACGAACACGTCTGGGTTGTCCCGAAATAATGCAGCAAGACCGGATTGCAGCGTGACGATCCAGTCATATTGCAGGGTGTTATCGGACATCGGCTTACCATCATCATCCGGGTAGTCAATCTGTGCGATCGGGAAATTCAACGGCGCGTTCATGGCGCAACTCCATCCACAGGGGTCTCGTTCTTAAAGCGCAACCCGGTCGCCCGGTTCGGGGACGGCGACATCGGTGAAGCCAATGTCACGCAGCGTATCGCCCAACGCAAGGGCTTGTTCCCGTTCGCCGTGGATCAACCGGACCTTGCCGACCCGACCCGCTAACGGCGTGAGGTAGGCCAGGAAGTCGGTGCGGTCGGCGTGGCCGCTGAACCCTTCGAGGTGAACGACTTCGATCCACTTGTTCCACTCACGGCCCAGAAACTTCACCGTCGGCTTGTTCTCCATCAATCGCCGACCCGTCGTGCCCGGCGCTTGGAAACTGACCAAAATCACGGTGCAACGGGGGTCATCAATGTGCTGCTTAAGGTGCGACAATATCCGTCCCGCGTCGCACATGCCACTACTGGCGATGATGATGCACGGGCCAGGCCGGGTCGTGAGTTTCATGCTCTCTTCAAACGCACGGGTGTAGGTGACGCCGTCTCCGCCAAGAATGCCGTGCCCTTCTTTGACCGCCTCCGCCACGTCCGGTTCCAGGCTATTCGGGTGGTTGCGGTACACGTCCGCAATGTCCGCCGCAAGGGGGCTGTCCACGTAAATCGGCACTTCGGGGATCAGTCCGGCCCGGAGTCCTTGCTGCAAAAAGTGAACAATCAGTTGCGATCGCCCCAAGCTGAACGCCGGGATCAGTGCCTTACCGCCCCGCGCGATCGTGCGGCGGATGGTTTCGTACAGCTTCACGATGGTGCCGTCGATTGGCTCGTGCAGCCGGTTCCCGTAGGTACTTTCGCAGATGAGCAAGTCGGCGGGGGGGATCAGGCCGGCTTGTTTCAACAACGGCATCCCGCGCCGTCCGAGGTCACCGCTGAACGTCAGGCTACGTGACCCACGGGGGCTTTCGGCGATCGTGTGGACCATCGCCGACCCGAGAATGTGCCCCGCCTCCGTCAACCGAAACCGGACGCCGCGGCCGATTTCCATGTCCTTGCCATACGGCACGCTCACCGCCTGTTGCAACACATGCTCCACGTCCGGGAACGTGTAAAGCGGTTGCACCCACGGCTCGGCGTAGTTGCGGGCGATGTTCAAGTGGGCGGCTTCTTCCTCCTGAATCTTCGCCGAGTCCCGCAACATCACCTTCAGCAAATCGCGCGTTGGGGGGGTGCAGTAAATCGGCCCGTTGAAGCCATGCTTCACGAGCGTCGGCAGGTTGCCGCAATGGTCGATGTGGGCATGGCTGACGATCACCGCATCAATGAGATGCGGGTGGAACGGAAATTGGCTGTTGCGCAGCCGGGCGTCTTCCCGTCGCCCCTGGTGCAGCCCGCAATCGAACAGCAGTTTCGTGTTGCCGGATTCGAGCAAGTGCATCGACCCGCTAACCGACGAGGCCGCCCCCCAGAACGTGAGCGTGGGGACATCCGGGTCCGTTGCCGGATGGTGTGTTTCAGTGTGTGGTTTCATTAACCCATTCTAGCCAGTTTGGTCCACCGGCTGAAAGGGCGCTCTGGAAACGGGACCGTGAATGACTTAGCTGACGATGCGATTGATGAAACTTCGGGTCACACCGGCGCAGGCTGTCGGATTTTGAAAGTGACATGATTCCGACTCGGGTAGACCTGTAAATCAGAAACTTCCTCTTCCGTGCCGTCCTCGTAGACAACCCGCAAGCGTGCGTGTTCGATCTTTTCGATGACGCCATCAAGTAGACTGAACATTTGCCCTTCCACAACTTCCTCAAATTGCTCAAAGAGTTGCTTCAGGTGCGGTGGGGTTGAAGCCAGGGAAATGTGACCTTCGTAGTGGTCGCCACATAACACCACGTCCACAGGTGCGACCCTGTTCGCATTTTGGTCGATGATGGAGATGGGTTTGGGTGTCATTCTGAATGTCCCGTCGTGTTGGTAAAAACCTGTGCCAACTTGGCCAAGTTGACATCATTGAACCCCGCCACACCATCTGGGTGAGTGATCCGATAATGGTTGGGTCGCCATTCTAGCCAGTTTGGTCCACCGGCTGAAAGGGCGCTCTGGAAACGGGGCAGGACGGCCGTCGTTTAAGGTCAGGAAATCGCCACACGCCGACAAATCCGACTGGCACGATCACGCTAGCCCACGGCGGCGTTCGAGTGGATTGAAAACTCTTACCCGCACGTCCGACTCCGGCGCTTTTCTACCTCTTCGGGAACGGGCACCCCGACACCAGTTCCTTTGGCGCGTCGTCAACTGGAAGGGTTCGCACGGCGACGCCGCCGAGTCTGGCGATAGTTGCGGAGAGATCCGTGAGCGTACCGGCGTTGTAGGCCGGGTAGGTTTTCACGATTTTTCCGTCCGGCGCAATAACCGTCGTGGAGACGCTCCGCACGGCCGAGTAGTCGTTGATGATCGACAAGGTGGGATCGGCGACGAGTGAGAATCGGACACCCACTCGCTTCGCCCAAGCACCAGCCACCTTCGCGTCGGAATTGGTGACCCCTACGACGGTGCAGACGTCTCCGTACAGTGCCTGGAGTCGGTTGAGGAAGGGTGCGGCATCGCGGGAACACGGGCACTCACAGTCCATGAAGAACAACACGAGCGGTTTCTTCTCCGTCAACGACGCCAAGCTCATTGGCTTGCCATCAAGGTCGGTGGTCCGAAAGGTGGGGGCGGGAGAACCTACGGGGCGTTCCGCCGGCTGAATCGACTCCGAAGTCAGCGAGTGCTCGACTCGGTTGCGTAGCCGGATCATTCCGGTGGCGTCCGGTTGAATTGCCGTGGGATCCTTCGACACGAGGAACTGGCCCATCAACCCGCCGTCTTCGTGGTTCGCCATGTGGCAGTGGTACATGAACGGGGCCGTGTCGCTTGCGAAATCATCGAACTTGGCGATGAAAGTCACGGACGCGCTGCGCGGGACGTAAACGCTGTCTTTCCAACCCTGCTCGTAATCCGCGACAGGACCGTCGCTACGGTTGACAATCTTGAACTGCACGTCGTGGATGTGAAAGGTGTGGCCGAAGGTGCGGTCGTTGGTGACCGTCCACGCCTCCACCGACCCGAGCTTGACGACTTGATTGACGGCGTGCATGTCGAAGTATTTCTTGTCGAAGGCGAACTCCTTGTCCCCTTGCCCCACGCGGTTGATTTGTAAAGTCCGTCGCCGGCTGACGGCGGCCACAGTCGGGAATTGGTTTCGCGTCAACGTGTCCGGCAGCTTGGTAATCGGCGTGGCAGTAGGGGCGGCAACGTGAATGTGCAGCAGGCGGAAGTCGAGGTTGTTGAGATAGCTGCCGTTGGGGGCGAACCGGCCAGGTTCGCCGCCGGGAAAGCCGAACGGCTGCTTGGCGTTGAACGCCATCAGGTCGAGCGTTGAGCCAAGTTGATCGGCACCCAGGTTGACGAGCACCTCGACACGCTCGCCGACCATCAGCTTCATTCGTGTGACGGGAACGGGTTGATCCACAAGCCCGCCGTCAGTGGCGATCACGTAAAACGTGCGGCCGTCGCTGAAGCCGAGGTCGTAGCCACGCTCGATCTCCGCGTTCAAAATCCGCAGCCGAACGAATTGCGCCGGCAACCTCACTTGGGCATCGAGCGTCCCGTTGGCGAACAGGTAGTCGCCGTATTTGTCGCTGTCCCCTGCAACGGTGAACTGATCGGTCCGGGAGAACCGGCGGCTCGTGAGTACCACGGGAATGTCATCGACCCCATACGTGCGCGGCAGGGGAAGCTTGGCCTCGATCGGATCCTTGATGATGATGAGACCGCCCGCCCCGGCGGTGATTTGCTTTTGTGACGCTTCATGCGGGTGGGGGTGGTACCAGTAGGTCGCGGCGTTGTTCATGACGGTGAACGAGGCGGCCCAGGTTTTGCCAGGTGGAATGACCTGGTGCGGCCCGCCGTCCACGTGCGGCGGTAAGTGGAGGCCGTGCCAGTGGACGGTCGTTGGTTCACCCAGGTCATTTTTGACCTTCATTTGCACGGTGTCACCCTGATTCAGGACCAGTGTCGGCCCCCAGAATTCGGCCTCGTTGAAGCCGTAGGTCGCGGTGGTGGCACCGGGCCAGAACGACTTGCGAGACTTACTGAGGGTGAGATCGAAAGACTTCCCCTCCCGAATTGGCGGGATCCAAAGAGTCTGGAAGGCCCGTGCTGTCTTGGGCGTGTCTAACTTCTTGTCCGCTACCCCGACCTGTGGTTGGGCCGCAAGGCTGGTCGTAGAAGGTGGCCCGGTGCCCGGCCCCAGGCGGAACGGGCCGTCGCGGGCCGCTTTCACCGGCGGGAGGTCTTTCTTCAGCGTGTCCAATTTCGTACCGAGTCGCGCGGCGATGGCGGGGTGTTTCGAGAACTGATCCGCCTGTTCGGACAAGTCGGTCTTCAAGTCGAACAGTGACCGCTTGCCGTCCTGGAACTCGATAAGCTTCCAGTCGCCGTCAATCAGGGCGGTGTCGAACGAGGCGACGAGAAAGGGTTCGCGTTCGGTCCGCCGGCCCTGAGCGATGGCCGGCCACTGGTTCCGGCCGTCGATCTTGGCGTCCCGCGGCATGGGGACGCCGGCCGCAGCCGCTAGCGTTGGGAACAGGTCTTGGACGCACACGGGTTGCGTCAAACCCCCGCCGGCCGCGACCTTGCCGGGCCACCGAATCAAGGCTGGCGTATGAATCCCGCCTTCATAGACCGATCCCTTGCCGAACCGAAATGGGGCGTTGCTCGCGCCGTCACGGGGTGCCGCGCCGTTGTCCGAGAAAAAGACGACGATCGTGTTGTCGCGGATGGTCTCCGCGTCCAGCGCGTCGAGCACCCGACCGATGCCGATGTCCATCGCCTCGACCACGGCGGCGTACAGGCCCGGTTTCTCGCCCCTCGCTTTGTGCGTCTCGACGAGATCGGCCGGCGCACTCAGGGGGTCGTGCGGGGCGTTCAAGCAGACCTGGATGTAGAAGGGCTTAGACTTGTCACGGGACTGGATCTGCCGGACCGCCTCGTCGGCGAGGAGGTAGGTGGAGTAGCCTTCTTCCGTCACGGTCTTGCCGTCGCGTTGCCAGTCGATTCGCCCGTTGCGGCCTGTGTGTTTGTAATAATCGACCTCGGCGTTGAGGAACCCGTAGAAGTGATCGAACCCGTTCTGCTGCGGCGTGGTTGCCTTGCCGGCGTGCCACTTGCCGACGAGCGAGGTCTGATAGCCCGCTGTTTTGAAGACCGAGGGGATCGTCGGCAGCCCTTTGGGCATTCCGGGTTCCGCGCCTTGCAGCGCGGACAGAACGTCAAACCGGCGGGGCATCTGACCCGTGAGCAGCGCCACACGAGTCGGGCTGCAAACCGGGTACACGTAGAAGCGACTAAGCTCGGTGCCGTCCGTGGCCAACTTGTCCAGGTTCGGCGTCACCATCGACTTCGCATGGTAGCCGACGCCGGCCCAGCCGAGGTCATCGACGACGACGAGTAAAATGTTGGGCCGGGTCGGGTCGGCAGCACTCACGCGGCACGATGCGAACCCGACCCAAAGGACGGCGAGCGTCCAGGCGATGCCGGTTCTCGATTGATTCACTTTTGTACGCCAACTCATTGGGTGATTCTCCATTCGATTTCCCGGAACAACAGGGCCGTCATTTCGGACCACGAGAGCCAGACTCATTTCCCAACCCGCTCGCCCGCATGGCGGCCAACCTGGCGACACGTCGAACGAGGAACATGGTTTGACAGCAGTTGTTCACTCAACAACACCAGCTATTCCAAGACAGGTAACCTAACCGAACAAGCTTAAGCTGGGCTGAAGCGTCGAATTGAAATTTGGGCTGGCACTGCTTTCCTGACGGCACAATAGCGGAGTGTAGCTAGATTCTCTGGGGCACTAGCAAGCAATTTTCACCACAGAGAGCCACGGAGAAGAATTCAGGCGTACAGCAGGAAAAGAATTCCCCGGCGAACTGACGTCGCGCCGTTCGCCGGGGTGTTGGCTGGTTCACTTGATGGCAGCCTGGGGGCGGACCATTGTTGGGTCACGGACGACGACGGTGGGCCGGTGGGGGTGGCGTACTTCGCACCGGAACGGATGACCGACGGAACGTGGAACTTGTACATGATCGCTGTCCGCCCGGACTGCCAACGCTAGGGGCGCGGCGCCGCCCTGGTCCGCTACGTCGAAGAAACGTTGACGGCCCGCGGCGCACGGGTACTCCTGGTCGAGACATCTGGGCTGGAAAGCTTCGAGCGAACGCGGGCGTTTTACCGAACGTGCGGCTACGACGTGGAAGCCCGCATCCGCGACTTCTACAAGGCCGGCGACGATAAAATCGTCTTCCGCAAGGCGCTGGCTGTTGGTTGAAAGCCCCATCTCCAGTAGTAATTCTCTCAGTTCAATTCAACCGAAGAGGGCAAACGGATGACGCGACGGCATCAGCGTTGGGCGGCAACCGTTTTCATCGTTTTGGTAGGTGCCGTTGCGGTCGCCGCGTACCATTTCGGATTTTCCGGGCAGCGAATGCTGATGTTCGGCTGGTTCGCCCCGCTTTTTGTGATCGGGTACGTTGCGGGTGTCAACGTCTGGACCGGCGGACCGTTCGATTGGAACAACGACAGCGCCATTGAGGAGCGCAACGCGGGCCGCTGAGCGTGTATAGTATGACAACTCTACTCTCTACTCTCTACTCTCTACTCTCCACACCCACACACTCATACTTTCCGCAGCCAAAAGCGGACCACGCCCCAGCCGATGCCGCCGATTGCGACCCAGCCCCAATACCCTGGCACCATTCGCATGGTCCAGGGGCCTGCCCATATCATCACGGTGGTCATCGCGGTTCCCCAGGCTGTTAGCCAGATGAAATCTGGACGGTAACGCGGCAGGTCACGTAATACTAAGCCGACGACCCACAACCCCGGCGCGACGAACGGCACAAACCAGCGGACCGAACAACACATCCCAGACATGTTCGTGGACATCGCGGCGTACAGCAACCACCCGCCGCCGCAAAACATCAGGCTGAACGCCAGTGCGGGTCGAGTCGCGGGATTGCTCCGCCCCAGCAACCAAGCGCCGCCAGGTGTCAGCAACAGCGGTAGGTTGTGGAGCAAGAATCCCTTGTTCCCGAAGAGCATTTCGGCAGCGTAAACGAAGAACCACCCGAGTGGATGTTTGAACCCGCCCGTGGCAATGTCTGCGGTGAACGGTGAGCCGGGCCACGCAAGGTATTCCGGCACCGCGTTCATCGGCCCGATCGTCCCACCGATGGCGTAGTTCAAGGCATGGTGGGTGACCATCCACGGGATCATCCCAAGTACCACGAGCAAGACCGGCCCGGTTCGCCGCAGTTGGTAGGCACAGTACACCAGTGTCGCCATCATTAACACCGGCCCGAGACCGAGATCGACGGTGTAGCCAAACCCCGTCAACACCCCGATTGTCAAGCACCGCAACGCTGAACTATACCGCGAGCGGTTCAAACTGAGTTCCG
>JAYVXO010000266.1:0-9883 GCA_043785105.1 Fimbriiglobus sp. | reverse complement strand
CGACACCACCCCGGCCGTACCCCGGAGGGGTTCCATCGTTCCTCGTGGCGCAAATGTAACCCCTCCGGGGTAAGATCCGTTTCCGGTCCGACCCAGGGTGCGCGGCGAAACGCCACGACCCTGGGCTATTCCATGCAACCCCTTCGGGGTAGTCCGAAAGCGCAACTTCAAAACGCGCCAGCGAGGGGTTCGGTCGGGACGATCCCGCCCGGTCCGTCACATTGAACAATGTTGGTATGGCGTGGAACTCGTTTCGGCAGACCCCTCGCTGGCGCGTCGGGCTAACAAGCAACTGCGTAACTCCTATCCTGTGAATCCTGTCTAAAGTCGCGTGTCGTGCCCATGTCGCCAAACCGCTACGCGCCCGGTCCGGGTTTCAGCAATGCTTTGCCGCCCAACTTCAGGTACTGCTCTTTGAGTTGCGGGTATTCTTCGAGCAAGTCGGCGAACCTGGTCTTCACCGCGTCGTTCACGTCGGGGTTGGCGGTTTCGAGGGCGACCATTTGTTTGGCGAGGGCTTCCAACTTCGCGGGCAGTGCGGCGGGGTTCGTCTTGGTGAGTTGGATGTTTGCTTTCGTCAGGCAGCGAATCGACTCAAACAGATAGTCGTGGTAAAACGGCTTCACCTGCGATTCCATCCGGTGGGCGGTGTTTTTCAACTCGTCGATGTAGGCGATCGCCGTCGGGTTTTCGACTAGCTTCCCGTCCGGCCCTTTGATTTTCTCACTGAGCAATTCCGTGACCCACGCGGGTGGTTTGGGGTCGGCCAGTCCCTTGCGAATCTCGTCGTCCTTGGTTGGCAAACTGTCGTGCTTCGGCAGTGCCTTCAGTTCAAGAAGCGCAACGAACGCGGACTTGGTGTCGTTCTTTGCGGCCATCAATTTGCGTAACGGCGCGAGGTATTGCTGGGCCATCTCGCTCCACTTGTTGCGGGCTTCGCCCCAGAGTTTTGCCGCAACTTGTGGGTCCGCTTCGGCGGCTTTCGCTTCGATCAGGTAAATCGCTTCCCGGCGGAAGTCGTTGTTGTTCGCCCACCCCGGTGTCGTTTTATCCCCGAGTGGCTCTTTCAACACCGCGTCCGCTTCCACGAACTTTTTGTCCTGACGGTAGGCGCGGGCGAGTTCGAGTTGTGCCCGGCGATACCGATCCACGATGACTGCGTCCGCTTCGGAAAACTCCGCACTACGTTTCTTCAGGATACTTCCGTCGGCAGGCGCGGGGACTTTTTTGATGAACTCGATCGCCTTGGCGTAATTCCCTAATTCCCGAAGTCCCCGCCCCAACACGAGCAACGTCGGCGGCTTGACATCCGGCTCGGCAGCAACTTTGTCGAGCACTTTGCCAATTCCCTGTGCCAGTGCATCCGCCTCGGCGGTCTTGCCGGCCTTGCGTAATGAATCAATTTGCGGTCGCACGCCGTCGAGCATTTGATTCAGCACCACGGCACTGTTGGAAAGACTTCCCCCGAGTTTCTTGAGGATGTCCAGAAGGTCGCCGATCTGATCCACTGCCCCTTCCCGGATGCGGGTTTGCATGGCGAGTGCGATGATGCGATCGCGGCGGAAGTCATCGACTCGTTTCGCCGCCGTGTTGAGGGGCGATTCGCCCGCGTTCACTTTGGCAACCGCGCCGGTCTTCCGGGCCTCGGCCAAGATCGGCGCGATCTTCGCCATCGTTTCGGGGAACTTGCCCGCTTGATAGGCGACCAGGGCTTGGCCGAAGACCGCCCGCATTCGCACCAGTTCAATCCGCAGTTCGAGTTCGCGTTTATCGTCGGCGGTTAACTCGGTAAATGCCGTCAGCTTCTTCGCCGCAGTCACGGTCACTTGTTCGGCTTTTGCTAGCTCAGCGGGACCGTTCAAGAAGTGCATTTCGGCCAGTTGAAGATGAACGAGTGTTGCGAGTTTGGCATCATCGGCGGCGGCGCTGGCGGGTAGGTCCGGCACGTTCGAGAGGTCCGCCAGAATCCGTTTAGACACTGCCGTTTTTTGGGCCGCTGTCAGGGACGGCTTGCCGTCCTCGTTGGCGTTCGACGGACGCAGGATCTCGTAAGCCGCAATGGATTGGAGGTAACGGGCGTTGATGGCTCGGGTGCTACCGGCCCCGACCCGTGCGCTGATGTCAAACGCTTCCAACAACCGCCCGGATTGCAGATATTGCTGAGCCACTTGAAGCCGGGCCGCGTCCGTGTTGGGATCTTGGGGGAACTGTTTGTCCAGCATCAGGCCAATCTTGGTCGCGCGGTCCAGGTCACTTTTGCGATCCTGGCTTTCTTGTGCGTCCAGTTTGCCGGCCGCTTGGCGATACGCCTGCATCGCGTACAGTCCGGCCCGCGACGCCATCGCCGGGGCGCGGGTCGTCTTGGCCAGATGTTCCCCAAGTATCGCGGCCTGATACGGTCGATCCGCGAGGATGTAGGCGTACACCAAATTCACCTGCGCATCGGCGGCATCGCGGCTCAGGTCTTTAGGGATCGGCAGTTGTCCGATGCGTTCGTAGAGTATGACCGCCTTCTGCGCAGTGCTTTTTCGTTCGCCCTCGGTTTCCGTCCGCACCGCTTTGTAAAGTTGGACCTGGGCGGTCATCATGCCCGTCTCGAAATCGTTCACCTGCGACGCGACGATTTTGTCCGGGTCGCCGATCAACAAGCGAATCACCTGGGTGCGGTCTTCGGTGGCACGCGAACTGTAGTCATTTTCCGGTTCTAGGATGCGCCGGTACTCCCGCTCCGCACCCTGAAGCAACTCGCGGGCACTACCTTGCAGCACCGGCTGCATCGTCATCGGGTCAATCTTGATGAACGTGCGGGCCTGTTGTTCTTTGGACTTCGCCAAGTAGTAACGGGCGGCGTAAACCTCCGGTGTTGGCTTCGTGCCACGGGGTTGCGGTTCGGCGAGCCATTGTTCAATCAGCCCCTGGGCTTTGCGGAACGCGGCGGCTTTGTTCGGTTCGCCGAACGCCTTTTGGTACTCGCCACGCAGTTCAAAAAACCGGGCCGTGCGTGCCCCGGTGGCGGCGATCGTGGGCATCCGGGTTGCCGCTTGCTTCACTTCGTCGAAGGTTTTTTGGGCATCGACCAGACTGGTATTCTCGCGGTCGCACTCCCCCACCCACGCCCGGGCCACCCAACAAAGTGGGTGCGTTTGGTCTTCGCCGGACAGCTTCTTGAACAGTTCTTTAGCCGCCTTAACGGTGGCCCCGCGTTCGATCGCTTCCTTGGCGTCTGTCCGAAGGAACGTGAAGGCGAGTTCAAACAGGTTGATGGCTTGGTCGAGCTGCGCCTGATAAAGCTCGGTGTCAATTTGCTTCAACCGCGCCGGCGTCAGCCCCACCTCGCCGCGTTGCTTGCCGAACTCCGTGGCCGCTTGTCCGAACCGCGTGGCGGCGTCTTGGAACACCGGCCGCGCCCGGAGCAGTTCCGTTTTGCGGGCGTTGTCGTCCGTGAGTTTATTGGCCTTCGAGACCATCCCTTTGGCTTGCACGGAGATCAACCGCGCGAGCGAAAGCGCCGCCTCGGCGCGACGGGGGTGGGTGGCATTGCTCGCCAGGAACTTGTCGAAATCCGCCTTGGCTTCGGTCACGAGCGCCGTGCGTTTTCGGTCGTCACTTTCACCCGACGCGAGTTCGAGCTTGGCCCGCGCTCGCTCCAGCGGGATCACCGAAAGCGTGCCGGGGTTCGGATTTTTCTTGGCCAAGTCCAGCAAGTATTCGATCGCCAAATCCGCCGAGCCGTTCTCTCGCAACCCGCGCGCCAAGTCGATCGGGTCCGAAGGTTGTGCGGAAGCGTGACTAACAAAAAGCACGATGACCGCACCAAAACTGGCGGCCACGCGGGAGAGTACGGACATGCAGCAGCTCCAGAAGACAGACCGCGCGGCGATTAGGGTTCAGATGGGCAGACCGTGACGCGCGTTCCCCGTCTTGTCCATTCTTAGCCGTAATGTACGGGATTCAAGCCGCTGTACGGACAAAAGCAGGATTCACCACAGAGGGCACGGAGAGCCACAGAGGAAAATCAAAACAAACTCTTTTACTCTTCTCTGTGGTCCTCTGTGCCCTCTGTGGTGAATCCGGTTTTTGTTACTCCGAAGGGCGCGTCATCGTCTCCGGGCGAACGATCTGGTCGAACTTTTCCGCTGTCAGTGGTGTGCCGTCTTTCATCGGTGGGGCGAGTTTGATGGCTTCGGCACGCAGTGTCGTGCCATTGTGGTGCGCGGTCTTGGCGATCTTCGCCGCCGCGTCGTAGCCGATGTGCCGGTTGAGGGCCGTCACCAGCATCAGCGATTCGTTCAAGAACTTGCTAATTTGCGACTTGTTTGCGGTGATCCCCAGGCGAACGTGACCGCCGGGTTTCGGGGTGAGCTTCGATTGATCCACGTCCAACATCCCGGTGTCGCTGTTGAAGGCGTACACCAAGTTTTCGTAGTCGGTCTCGGGCATGTCCGCCGCACAATGTTCGCGGTAACTGCGGCACGCATTCGCCAGCAGTTGAACGCTGTGTAAGAAGTTGTGGATGATGACCGGCTTGAACACGTTCAGTTCAAAGTTACCCTGCGACGCCGCGAAGCCGATCGTGGCGTCGTTGCCCATGACCTGCACGCACACCATCGTCATCGCTTCGGACTGCGTCGGGTTCACCTTCCCCGGCATGATCGACGAACCGGGTTCGTTCTCCGGGATGGTTAACTCGCCCAACCCGCAACGCGGGCCTGACGCCAGCCACCGGATGTCGTTGGCAATTTTCATCAGTGCCGTGGCGAGTGTCTTGAGCGCGCCGCTGGCAAACACGAGCGGTTCGTGCCCCGCCAAGGCTTGGAACTTGTTTGGCGCAGTGACGAAGCTCAGCCCGGTGAGTTCGGAGATTTTCTTCGCGCTGCGAACCGCAAACTCCGGGTGCGCGTTCAACCCCGTGCCCACTGCGGTGCCACCGAGTGCCAGTTCCGAAAGCATCGGAATCGTCAGCCGAATGGCCGCAAGACTCATGTCCAATTGCGCCACGTAACCGCTAAACTCCTGCCCCAACGTGAGCGGCACCGCGTCCATCAGGTGCGTGCGCCCGATCTTCACGATCGTGTCGAACTCTTTCGCCTTCACCGCGAACACGTCCCGCAACGCGGTCACGCTCGGTATCAACTTGTGGATGATTTCTTCCACAGCGGCAATGTGCATGGCCGTCGGGAACGTGTCGTTCGACGACTGCGACATGTTCACGTCGTCGTTCGGGTGGACCCAATCTTTGTCCCCGAGAACACCGTTCGCCAAGGCAATGGCGCGGTTGGCGATCACCTCGTTGGCGTTCATGTTGGTCTGCGTGCCGCTGCCGGTTTGCCAGATGCGGAGCGGGAAGTGATCGTCCAGCTTCCCCGCAATCACCTCATCCGCCGCTGAGTGAATCACCTTCAATTTCGCGGCCAAGTCGAGCTTGTCCTTCGGCTTCGCCTTGAACAGCCCGAGTTCGTGGTTCACCGCCGCCGCCGCCTTCTTCAAGATGCCAAACGCCCGGATCAACGACCGCGGCATGGTGTCGTGCCCAATCGCAAAGTGCGTCAACGACCGCGCCGTCTGCGCCCCATAAAACCGATCCGACGGCACCCGGATGTTGCCCATGCTGTCCGATTCGAGCCGATACTCAGTCATTGCAAGACCCTTGGAGAGAAATCGGAATCGTCAATTTCGGTCATTGTATTGGGGACGAAACGCAACCTCACCCCCAACCCCTCTCCGATGCGGAGAGGGGAGCAAAACGGTCGCATCGGGTTCCCCCTCTCCGCGTCGGGGAGGGGGTTAGGGGGTGGGGTTGCGGCTCCCACCCAAGAGAGTTGAGCAGCACACAAAATGATGACGACGTGGCACGAATGGAACGGTCACGCGATCCGCAGCAAGCGGCAGGTTTCCTGGTAACTGGGTTCGAGTGGCAGCATCACGTGCAGTTCGGGGGTGAGCCAGATCGGCAGCGTCGGCAACGGTTGGCCGACACCCATTGGGTAGAACCACACGTCGAGAAGCGATTGTTTCTTCCGCCGCTCGCGGGACCGGAGCGTGACGGCGTAGGTCTCGGGTGGTGTGTTGCCAAGGTGCGGGTCGTTGCGGCCCAGCGCCGTCAGCAGGTCGGCATACAGGTTGAACTGGCGGACCGTCACGAGATCGACAATCGACACGCACACCCCTTGTTGCAGCAACCCCAGGACTTTCCCGGTGAAGACCTCGCGGCGGCCCGGTCGGTCCTTGTTCGCCGGGCTGACGAGTTCAATCGCGGCAACGAGTCGTCGCCCCCGGTCGGCGTCATAGATGAGGACTTCGTAGTCGTCCGGTTCCGACAGTTCGGCCTCGACCGTCAGTGTCGGGGCCAAGGCGGACAGCGTCGCCACACCGCCGGGTCTGGTGCCCGCAAAATGATCGGGATCATACCCGTCGTCCTCCAGCGTCCCGATGTCGATTTCAAACGGCGACCCGAGATGAATGTTCGGCTCGGCTTGATACCCGCTGGGGAGAATGTCGAATAAACTGCGGACAATCTCACCCGGCCATTGGCCGTGGACGGCGTCCCAGGTGTGCTTGTCATTGACGGGCGAGCGGAAGTGATCGCGCAATGGCATTTTGAATCCCCTTTGGGGTAATATACCGCTCGGCACGTGCAGACGCGATCGCCTAACGCCCCCTTACCGATTCGCAACGTTCACAAGTCCCAATCTACCCTACAATCTCATCATGGGAAAAGTTGCGATCATCGGTGCGGGCCTGAGCGGGTTGGCGACGGCGTTTCGGCTGTCGGTGGCGGTGCCGGGCGTGCGGATCCGGGTGCTGGAAAACGACACCCGGACGGGCGGGAACATTGGCACGCTGGACCGGGACGGGTTCCGCGTCGAGATGGGGCCGAACGGGTTTCTCGACTCCAAGCCGGGGACGATGAAGCTGTGCCGCGATCTGGGATTGGCGGACCGTTTGATACTGGCATCCGAAGGGTCGCGCAAGAATCGCTACGTGTTCTGGAACGGGCAGATTCACAAACTGCCCGGCTCACCGCTCAGCCTGCTTACCACGCCGTTGTTAACCATTCGTGGCAAGATCGAACTGCTCGCGGAACCGTTTCGGCGTGTGCCGGCGAACCCCAAGCCGGACGAATCCGTGGCCACGTTTGCCAAACGGCGCATGGGCAAAGAAGCGGCGACGGTGTTCATGGACGCCCTCGTCACCGGCATCCACGCCGCCGATCCGGAGCGGCTGAGCGTTCGGGCGGCGTTCCCCCGGCTGGCTAAATTTGAAGCGGAAAATGGCGGCGTGTTGCGTGGGGTTTTGGCATCGGGCAGGCAAAAGAAACGGGACGCACTGGCACGTGGTGAAAAGCCAACGCCCCAACAGAT
Organism: Fimbriiglobus sp.; assembly: GCA_043785105.1. Classification (GTDB taxonomy): domain Bacteria; phylum Planctomycetota; class Planctomycetia; order Gemmatales; family Gemmataceae; genus Fimbriiglobus. The sequence continues at coordinate 2,522 of JAYVXO010000266.1, read as the reverse complement.
GTGGTCGTTCCGCGAAGGGCTGCGGGTTCTGACCGACACGATGCGCGACCGACTCTCGACATCCATCACCGTCGGCGTTCCAGTCAAGAAGCTCTGCCGCAACGGCGACGGCTGGACCGTCCACGCCGACGGGCAAACCCGCTTCCACGCCGATGCGGTCGTGCTGACCTGCCCCGCCTACGAACAAGCCGCGTGCCTTGCCGACCTCGATCCGAAGCTCGCCGAAGACTTGAACGCGATTGATTACAACAAGATCGCCGTGGTCGCGCTGGGCTACAAGCAAGCGGATTGCCCCGGCGATCTTGACGGCTTCGGCTACATCGCACCGCAAGGCACGAGGAGGGACGTTCTCGGGGTACAGTGGTGTTCGTCGATCTTCCCCGACCGTGCCCCGCCCGGCTTTGTGCTGTGGCGTGTCTTGTGTGGCGGGGTGAAACGGGCGGACGTTTACGATTGGGATGACGAAACCTTGCTGCGGAAATGTCACGCTGAAATGCAACTGGCCCTGCACGTTCGCGGCGCACCCGTCTTTACCCAAGTGGTCCGCTGGCCGAAGGCCATCCCGCAATACAACCTCGGCCACCTGGACCGCGTCCAACGGATCGAAGATGCTGTGAACAAACGCGCGGGGTTGTTCGTCACCGGGAACGCCTTCCACGGCGTCACCATGAACGACGTGACCGAACAAGCGGAGCGGGTAGCGAACCAGGTTCGGGATTTTTTGACGAAGTATGAACACAAACCGGCAATTCGCGGCCACAATAGCTGCTAGTAGCCGTCCCACGGTCCGGTGTGCTCCTGATAGACCGGCAGAGAGTTGCCAATGCCAGCCGATGATTTCGCCGATGCGTTCAAACCCTTGCTCAAGCGGTTGGGCCAGTATTTAGCGGCCCATCCCGAACTCCGCCACGAGATCGGTACGGCGGCGCGCGCCGTGGCGGCCTGGACCGAGTCGTTCGCGCCTACGGCGGCGGAACCCGTTGCCGCCCCGCTAACGGACTTGGTCGCCACTACCCTCGCGCCTTCTCAGAATGGCGAAACCCGGACGGTGACGGACCCGGCGCGACTCCCTACGGTGTCGATCCCGTCCGATTTTCACATCCCGATTCACCCGAAATGGGACGAACCCGGACCAAGTTCCGTCGAAGCCACAACAGGGGAAACGGGCACCCCGGAGAGTACGACTGCGGAAATTGCCGCACGCTGTCGGCTCAAAGCGGAAATTGCCCGTGCTTTCGCGGAGGCGGCCACACACGATCGGGTTATTCCGGTGGAAAGCCGATCGGATTGGCTGCGGCGTAGCTACGAGCACAAAAACTGTCGGCTGTGGGTGTTCGATCTCAAGCCGTTGCCGCGTTCCGTCTGGGTCAACCTTGCAAGTGCCTACGAGGCTGTGGCCGCTGCTGCGGACCTGTTGGCGCGGTGGGAACAGGAGACAGACCCCACGTATGAACGAAACTCGGAGGTGCTGCATTTAGCCGCCGAAGCCCAGGCGGTCCTTTTCGCGGCCACCGTGGAAACGGGTTACGACCGGAAGGAGTACGACCAGATCGCGTTGTTCGTCCAGATCCGCGAGGAAGGCGTTGCCCGGCGGTTGTTCATCAACCGTTACTTGAGGAGTTCGGACCGTGCCGACCCGGACGGCGGGCCGGATTTGCACCGTCGCATCACCGACGCGATCAAGAAAACCGACAAGCCGGCGTCCGGGGACAAAGAGGTTGCGAAACTCCTGAAGAACCTCCGCCACAAGCTGAAGCCGCTGACTGCCGACCCGACCGGCCGCGACATCGACTGGCCCGGTGTCGTCCGCATTCTCGACGAACTGATCCAAGAGAAGCAAGTGCCGACGAGCCACGTCGAGTTGCGCGAGATACTCATCCCCGCCACCACGATCGTTCCGGACGAGGCCCTGTCACCCGCCGCCGCACGCGCCTTTGCCGAAGTGGACCGCTACCTGGAATCGAAAGCGGCCCCCGAGGAAGTCACCAACTCCGTGCGGTCCTACAGCCAGGATGTCGGAGTCGTTCGCAAACTCCTGGCCGGGCGGGATGTCGTGTTCATTGGCGGGCTGGTCAGGCCGGAGCGGAAAGACGCAATTGAACTGGCCTTCGACTTGCGGGAACTGAATTGGGTCAGCGTTCCGGATCATTCCTCGACGGCGTTATTTGAAGCGCCGATCGCACGGCCTAACGTCGCCGTCGTCATCATCGCCACGCGGTGGATCTGCCACGACTACCAAAACGTCCGCGAGTTCTGCATCAAGCACGGCAAGCACTTCGTCAAACTGCCCGCCGGCTACCACCCCAACCAGATCGCCGCCGCCATCCTGAGCCAAGTCGGCCAAAAGTTGCACGCCGCTGAGTGACCGCGACACTCTAGGTGCCGATTCCAAAGAGTGAACGCCACATTTGTTGGCAGAAGTTTGCACACAAGTAGCCCGGTTTTCAGGCCGACGGCCTGGGAGAACTCAGCCCAGGGCGAGGAGGCTTGGCGACGACGCCCAGGGCCAATGGCACTTCCTT
>JAYVXO010000265.1:0-28000 GCA_043785105.1 Fimbriiglobus sp. | reverse complement strand
AGGACTCACGTCCCCCGCTCAGGAAGAAATGATTTCAACGCCCTTCATCTGTTTCGTGCCGGACGTGTTTCGATTCCGTAACACGTCCGCATCATTTGGAAAAATCTTGTCCGCGCGCACGGAATTTTACTTGCAATCGGTACTGCAAGAGCTTCAGATATCCATTACAAAAATGTTGTGATGGGTTTCGAGAGACAGTAATCTAGTTGCTGTGACATCGGGGCGAGTCGCCCAAAACAACGCAGGAGATCACCTCTATGGCTGAAAGTCAACAACACAAACTGGACCGGGTTCGCCCGCCACGGGTGCAGATCACCTACGATGTCGAAACCAACGGCGCGATGGAGAAACGGGAACTCCCGTTCTTGGTCGGCGTGATGGCCGAACTCTCGGGCCACCGGCCCCAGGACGAAATCGGCCCCATCAAGAGCCGCGACTTCAAAGAGATTGACCGCGACAACATCGACGCGGTCATGAAGGACGCCGCACCCGTACTAAACCTGAGCGTGGCCAACAAGCTGACGGACGACAACTCGAACCTGCGGGTGGCCCTGAAGTTTGAAGGCATGCAAGACTTTTCCCCGTACAAAGTCGCCGACCAGATTGCCCCGTTAAAAGAATTATTGGAAATGCGCAAGCGGTTGGACGAAGTCTTGTCTAAGATCAGTACCAACGAACAACTCGCCGACGTCCTTCAAGATGTCATCAACAACACCGAAAAGGTGCAAAAGCTAGCCAAAGAGTTGGGTACCGAGACACCGGCAAAAGAGGGGGCTTAATCCATCATGGCGAAGTCAGACGCAGCGGGTGCCGCACCGGCAACGACCACCACAACCACGACCGATGGTGGTCTGCTCGAACAAATTCTCACGGCGACGAAACCGAAGAACGACAACCAAAAAGCGCAGAACAAGCAGTTCATCGAAGCGGTCGTCCAGCAAGCCCTTGCCGCCGAACCGGGGTCCGTGGTCGCGGGCGACATTGAGCGGACGATCCAAGCCTGGAAGGCGGAGATTGATCGGAAGTTGTCCGCGCAGTTGAACGAAGTCCTGCACCACCCGGACTTCCAAAAGCTCGAAGGCACGTGGCGTGGCTTGGAGTACCTCGTCAAGCAGAGCGAAACGAGCGCGACGCTCAAGATCAAGGTGATGAACACCAACAAGCGGCAGCTTTTTAAGGACTTCGAGCTGGCCCCGGAGTTCGACCAAAGCACGCTGTTCAAAAAGGTGTACGAGGCGGGGTACGGCCAACTGGGCGGTAGCCCCTTCGGGATGCTCGTCGGGGATTACGAGTTCGACGGCAAGTCGGCGGAAGACGTCGGCTTGTTGCAACACATCTCCGGTGTTGCGGCGGCGGCGCACTCGCCGTTCGTTTCGGCAGCCGGCGCGGACATGTTCAGTCTGAACTCCTACACGGACCTGAACGCCCCGCGTGACCTCGAAAAGATCTTCCTGAGTCAAGAGTACACCGTCTGGAAGAGTTTCCGCGAGTCCGAAGACTCGCGGTACGTCGCCCTGACGATGCCACGGGTACTCGCCCGACTTCCCTACGGGAGTGGCAAGGCCGACCGGCGCATCGACGAATTCAGTTACGAAGAAGGCGTCGATGGGACCAATCACGACAAGTACCTGTGGATGAATTCGGCCTGGGCGATGTCGGCCCGGATGACCAATGCGTTCGCCAATGACGGGTGGTTCATGCGGACTCGTGGTGTCGAAGGTGGCGGTCAAGTGGAAGGCTTGCCGTTGCACATTTTCGAGCAAGCCGGCGGCAAGACCGCCAAATGCCCGACCGAAGTGCTGATCCCCGACCGCCGCGAAGCGGAACTGAGTAAACTGGGGTTCTTGCCACTGTTGCACTATAAGGACACGGACAAAGCCGTGTTTCTCGGGAGTCAATCGACGCAAAAACCGAAGGTTTATTTTGCGAACGACGCGACCGCCAACGCGGAACTCTCGACGAAATTGAACTATATGCTCTGTGTGTCTCGGTTCGCGCACTACTTGAAGGCGATGGCCCGCGACAAAATTGGGTCGTTCGCCGAACGCGGAGATATGGAACTTTGGCTGAACAATTGGATCAATAACTATGTCGTTCCGAACCCGGAAAGTGTCGGCGATGCCACCAAGGCCCGGTGCCCACTTCGGGAAGCCCGCGTTGAAGTCACCGAAGTGAAAGGCAAACCGGGCTGGTACCAAGCCATCGCCCACTTACGACCGCACTTCCAACTGGAAGGTTTGGCGACCTCCATGCGGTTGGTCGCCGAACTGCCCCAGAAGAAGGGATAACCTTGTTGGGTGTTCCAGCAAGGATTGAACGGGTTGATCTGTTTTTGTCCGGAGGGGAATTCGGCTGGCACAGGCAGCCAACGGGTCCACCTCCCAACTGGCTCGGTCTAAAACCGATCCGAAGAGGAATTTCATCATGGCATTAGACGCACACCTCGACTTAAAAGGTGCCAACATCAAGGGCGAGTCGAAGGAAAAGGGCTACGAAGACTGTATTCAACTGATCAGTTGGGGTTGGGGAGCCACAAACCAAGGCTCCAGCGCCCACGGTACGGGTATGGGTTCGGGCAAAGTCCACATGCAGGACTTCCACTTCACCCAGCAAATGTGTACCTCATCGCCGGAACTGTTCCTCCACTGTGCGACCGGGCATCACATTGCGAAAGCAGTTCTGACCAGCCGCAAAGCGGGCCAGAAAGCGGAACAACAAAAGTTCCTCCAGTTGACCTTCACGGACCTGCTGATTTCGTCGTACCAAACCGGCGGTACCGACGGCGCAACTGGATTGCCTGTGGAGTCCATTTCGTTCAACTACTCGAAGATCGAAATGGAATACTTCGTCCAAGACGAAAAGGGCGTCACCAAGCCAGCAGGCAAAGCCGGCTACGACCTCAAGAAAAACGTCAAGGTTTAATCGCTGTTGCGACATGCTTTGCCCCGGCCACCTGGTCGGGGTTTTTCTTTCGTACCTGCCACTTCGGGGGCTGAGTTGTGCGAGCGCTGCAAAAGTTCGTGTGAGTTTTTTCTGGTTTGCTGACCCCGGTAGGGGTCACGGGATGTAGCCGCGGGTGGAGCGCTTCGCGCAACCCGTGGAACCTGAGACCCAATACTCTTCTGCCCTGGAGGGGCGGCGGAATTCCGTCGCCCCTCCAGGGCGAGTGACAATGGGCTGTCACTGCCCACGGGTTCCGCTTCGCTTCACCCGTGGCTACATTCCGGTGTCCCTTCAGGGCACAAAGCCAAGAATGTTGATGGAACGGAATCGCCTCACACCATGCCGAATCGGCTCTGCCTATGGACGATTTTCTACCTTCCATCTTCGATCGGCTGATTGATCCCTCACTGGCGACCAATCGGTGGCGGTACTCACTCTCCCAAGTCGAAGCGGTGGTGCTTCGGGATTTGAACGATTTGCTCAATACCCGCCGACCGTTGCGCGATTACTTCGCCGGTCTGGATGAAGTCGAGCGGTCGATTGCAAACTTCGGCCTCATGGACTTCACGCACTTGAACGCCAACTCGGCGGAAGCGCGGGCCGAATTTGCGGAGCATCTCCGCGACATCATCGAGTTGTACGAACCCCGACTCACGAAAGTTGTCGTGATCGCCCGTAGCCCGGAAGATGTCCAATCGGAAGACCCAACGCTGTTCAAATTCGGCGCGGTTTATTTGCGGATTCGCGCGACGTTGAAACTCGACCCGTTCCCGATCGACGGCATCCTCTTCGATACCATGCTCGACCTCAACTCGGGCGTTCATAAAGTCAGTCAACCCGGAGTGCTGCGATGAGCCGGGAATTGTGGCCGTTTTACTGGAAGGAATTGAACTTCCTCCGCGACCAAGCGAAGGAGTTCGCCAAGGAGTACAAGGAACAAGCGGGCTTTCTGGGCCTGGACACCACGACCGGGCGGAGTCCCGACCCGCACGTCGAACGGATGATTCAGGCGTTCGCTTTGCTCGCGGCCCGCGTTCACCAAAAGATCGACGACGATTTTCCCGAACTGACCGAAGCGTTGTTGGGGCTACTCTACCCGCACTACCTCGCGCCGATTCCGTCGATGCTGATCGCCCGGCTCGACCCGCATTCCGGGGCGGACCTAACGAACGGCCTCACGATCCCCCGCCACACGGCGTTTCGCACCACACCCATCAATGGCACGGAGTGCGAGTACCGCACCGTTTACCCGATCAAACTCTGGCCCGTGATCGTCAGCAATGCCACGTTGAAGGGGCCACCCTACACCGATCTTCGGGACTTCACCACGGAGCAACTCGGCATCCCCGCCAACGGCAGTAAATCCCGACTCGTCGTGCGATTGGATTTACCGACCCGGCAACCCCTGGCCACGCTGGGGCTGGGGAAAATGGACCCGGTCACGAAGCGGCCCAACAGCCTCCGGCTGTTCATCGACACGGATGCCGCACTGACACCGGCGCTGTATGAACTGCTGATGAACAACGTCACGGCAGTCGTGTTCCGCGAACCGGGCGAGTTGAAAGTGAGCCGCGTGCCGCCGTCCGAAGTGGTGCAACCTGTGGGGTTCCGGGTGGCGGGGACCACCGACGGGGAAGACGAAGGCGTGTTGCCGTACCCGGATCATGCGTTTCCGGGTTATCGGTTGATGACGGAGTTCTTTGCCTACCGCGATAAGTTCTGGTTCTTCGACCTGGCGGGGTGGGACCAAGCCCGTGCCGATGGGCTGCTCACGAAGAGTTCCATCGAAGTGCATTTCTTCTTCAACCAGTCCGTAAATGCGGATTTGGAACAAGCGGTGAGTGCGGCGACCTTCAAGTTGGGTTGCGGTCCGATGGTGAACCTGTTCAAACTTCGCAGCACCGAAGGGATGCGGATTACCCACCAGCGCTACGATTACACCGTCGTGCCGAATGCGGACCGACCGGACGGCCACGAGATTTATTCGGTGGACGAAGTCTATCAGCGGACCCAACTGGGCGAAGAAATCCGGTTCGAGCCGTTCTACTCGTTCCGCCACCAAGACCGGGACCGGGACCGCCGCTACTGGTATGCCCGCCGCCGGACGAGTGGGAAGTTCGAGGATCGCGGGACCGAAGTGAACCTGCACTTCGTCGATTGCGATTTCAACCCCCGCCGCCCCGCGCAAGACCTTGCGTTCGCCGCCGTGACCTGCTGCAACCGGGAACTGCCGCTACGGATGAGCAAAAACCCCGCCGGGTGGTCGTTGCGGCAACCGCTGGGGATGAGCGTGCCCGCCGACATCAGCGTGATCCGACAACCCACGCCAACCTTACGACCGATGCAGAGACCCGCCGAAACCGTGGGCTTGGATGAAGCGTCCCGCAAGATGACCTACTGGCAATTGCTGTCGCATTTGTCGTTGAACCACCTGTCGCTGACCGATCGCCACAAGGGCCGCGAAGCGTTGACGGAGTACCTTTCGCTGTACGACTTCTCCGACGATCAGCATTCGGTGCCGAAGCGCATGACGCGGCAAATCTGCGAAGGCGTGCTCGCGGTCGATTCCAAACCGGGGGTGGCGTTCGTGCCGGGGGACACGGTCGGCGGGTACGCCCGCGGGCTGGAAGTGTCGATCGAACTGGACGAAGAGAAGTTCGTTGGCATCGGGACGTACCTGTTCGCCGCCGTCATCGACCGCTTCTTCGCCTTGGCCGTGACGATGAACTCGTACACCCGGCTGACCCACAGCACGCGACAACGCGGTGTCATTCGCACCTGGCAACCCCGTGCCGGTGATAAAACGCTGATGTAATCTTCGGCTCAACCACGGCTCAACCACGGATCAACCTTGGGGACTGTCCCGTTATGGCGACCTTTGAATCTGTGGCCGACTCGTTGTTCGATTCTGAAGGGTGTTGTTCGTTCGACCCGTTCGAGGCGATCCGCCTGTTGGAAATGATCGCCAACGAAAAGCACGAACGCGACGGCCCGACTGACTGGTTGGAGGTGGAAGAGGTCGTCCGTTTTCGTGGCAACATCACGCTCGCGTTCCCGCCGAGTTTAATCGCCCAAATCATCCCGCCACAGTCGGCCCCGCCGGACGACACCGACAAACTCAGCTACAACGCCGCCGTCATCCGCCGTCGCTACGCCCGCCGGGATGTCCCGGTCGTGGTCGAAAGTTTCTTCAGTCTGTTCGGTCCCAACGGCGCCCTGCCCGTCATTTACACGCGGTACCTCAGTGAACTCGACTCGGAATCGGCCTATCGAGGACACAAGACCCGAACGGCGCTGCGTGACTGGCTGGACATTTACAACAACCGGATGATGGCACTGCTCTTCCGGGCGTGGCAAAAGTATCGGATGCCGGTGAACTACCTGCGGACCGTCTGGCGCCGCCCGATGATGGCCCCGAGTCCGCCGCCCGACCCGGTGACCCAGGTGCTGTTTTCGATGATCGGCCTGGGAACCCCCGCCCACCGCAGCCGACTGCAGATTTCCGCGTACAGCGTCGATGACGAACCGTTTCCACCGCTGGAACGGATTGACGATCGGTCGTTGCTCCATTACGCCGGTGCGTTTGCCCGACGCCGGGCCGGCGCCCATGAACTGCGGGCGATACTGGCGGACTACTTTGACTTGAAAGTGCAGGTCGAAACGTTGACCGGCCAATGGCTGGCGCTACCCGAAGCGACGCGAACCCATCTTCACAAGGACAGCGATGCGGCCCTCGGACGAAACGCGATCACTGGCGAGAAGGTCTGGGATGCTGGCAGCAAATTTCGCCTCCGTCTCGGGCCGTTACGCTACCGGCAATTCGTCGCGTTCCTACCCGACCCCACCCCAGTTCCGGAGCGGAAAGGCGTCTACTTGCTGTCGCAACTGACCCGCCTTTACGTCGGTGCGGAACTCGATTTCGAGATTCAACTCGTGCTGATGAAGCACGAAGTGCCGCCGTGTGAAATGCAAGACGTGAGCGAAGACGAACTCGGCATCCGCCTCGGGTGGAACACGTGGCTAACCGGGGACGCGATGCCGGACGATGTCGATGACGTCCGGTTTGAAGCCCCCTGCGAAACGATGTTGCCGAAGAAGGGGTAACGTAGAAATCAATACGTCAGCATCAACTTGATGGCGGCACCGTGGGCGTAGAACCCTTCGCGGTCGAACGTCACGTTCGGGGCACGGGGGCCGGACAAGGAACCATATGCGGAACTAATCGGGATCACGCGCGGGTTGATTGTTTGGCTCAGTTGGGCACCGGGGCGGGCGGCATCGTTCAGGTAGATGAACTGGTAGCCGATCGAAGTCCGCAAGTGTTTCGTGATTTGAACGCCTACTTCCGCACCGACCTGTGTCATCACCGTGAAACGGTTCGTCACGAAGCGGTTCAAGTTGCCGTCGCCGTTTTCACCGGCGGCTAACAAGCCGCCTTGCAACGTTTGCGGGGCGGGGCCGGTGATTTGGGTTTGCCCGCTAATTTGCGTGATTTGGTGCGTCGGGCCGAACGCCAATCGGGGCGAGACGCCGACGAAGAACAAGCCGTGGTGGTATTCAAATTGCCCGCCCACTTCCCCGCCGTAAAACTGGTTGCGAGTGTACGAACGGTCCAGGAGTTGAATCGTTGAACCCGCCGGAATCACGTTCCGCAAGCCGGCTGCGGGAATGGCCGTGGTCGGCATACTGGTTTGGTACACGGTCAACGATTCATCCAGATCAAAGTACCGGAAGCCGAAGAGCAGGTTGAGGCGGTAGTGTTCCGAGTTGATGATGTTGCGTCGCAGACCAATATCGGCACTGGCGATGCGAGCGGTCACCGCTGTGGCAATCGACCCGGCAAATGGCGTGATGCCGTTAGTGCCGTCAGCGTTCGAGACCAACACGCTTGTCGGGGCACCCGTGACGGCATCGGTGTACGGTCGGCGAATCGTCACGCCACCCGGACCGCTGCCGACAGTTTGAAACGCAGACCGATGCTCGCTGATTAGCAGCCCCATCCCGATACCGGACGTGTGTTCTTTATCAAGCCACATGCCGCCATCGACTTGGAACGCTTTGTACATTCCCAGTTCGCTTTGTCCGTCCAACAGCGTTTGCCCGGCCACGCCCGTGGCCAACGGGAACGGCGATCGCGACGGTTGAAACCAAAGTAACAGTTGCGTGAAGCTGATCCAAACCGGGTCTTTCGGCCCCTTCGGTTCCAAGCCACCGCAGCCGGGATCGGTACACTTGCCGGACGTATTGCCACACGTGCTACACGACGGCATCACTTCGCCCATTATCATCGGCGGCGCGAGTGGCATGATTGGCGGAAGGTCCGGCGAGACTTCCTTCGGCGGCTTGATTTCTTCGGCGGTGCCTTCACCCAATTTCGGCGGCATCGGTAGCGGTGGCAACAGCGACGAGTTCCCCGACTTCGGCATCGGGACTGCCGGAGTTTGAGCCGTGAGTGATTGCACGGATGCGATCAACACAACCGCGACGCCCAACTGAAATTTAGTCATCATGACCAACGCTCCCGACACATGGTACGACGATCAGTTGGCGCAAGTTGTGGAATCCAAGTAGCCAGACATAAACGTTAGTGCTGTGATCGACCATTCGGGTTAAGAAGCTTGAAGCGGAAGTGATAATTTTTCGGCATGTGGCGAATAAATGGATTGTATGGGGTAAAGAGTTTGTACGCGCTAGAACGCAAGAACCGTTCGTTTTTATGGTGAGAGATGAAACGCTTTGCTGGAAGAAACGACTCCCACCCCACCCGTAGCCGGAAATTTTCCGGCAAGACATCCGCCGAGCGATCAGGCGTACCGGCGGCTTTGAGCGAGTGCCATCTGAACGAGATTGACCGCCACCGTCCCCTGCAACAACTTGCTCGGACCAGAAACCTCAGAGAACTTTCCGTTTCATTGTTGCGTCGGGCTAACAAAAACCGCCAGAATGATCACGAAAATGCACTGGTCGCGTGACGATTTTCTAAGTGTCTGTCATTTCAATGTGGTCTATCCCCTGCACTAACTGAAATCTCTGGAGATGTTGTTCGGGTTGGGACCGCAGGGTGCGGGCCGCACACCATCACCTCGTGAACCCGACCAAGGCGATGGCCTAATCCATTCGTTCATTTCGACTTCCGGCGAGTGTGGACCCAGATGAGTCATGTTGAGCATCTCATTCAAGTTGCGCAGATTCTAGCGTCGATAACGTTTCTGCGGGCTGCGCGGGGTTTGCAGGCTTTGCCGGATTTGCGTAACGACAGTGGGGAGAGCCATGCTCGGGCACAATCGACTGACACGGGTTCGGACGACGCGACGCTGGTGGATGACCTGCATAACGCTCGGCGTGTTGCTGACGGCGGGGTGCTCGCGGCAACACTTCCGGGATCGGGCAGATAAGGATGTCGAAGGGCTGATTAGCCAGAAGAACATCAACCCCGCGTGGAAGGTGGAAAACTGGCACGCCTACCCGGATTCACGCGCCCGCTTCGCCGACCCGTCCTGCCCGGACTTCCCGCCGTACCCGCCCGACGATTACTACACGTGGCTCACGTCGCCGAACCCGCAACGGCCCGGTCGCGGTGGGGCGGGTCGTCATGAAGGCACGGGGTACATTCAACAAATCGCCGCGTGGGATACGCAAAATCGTGCGGAAGATGCCGTCACGGACCAACAGACTCCGCAAATCCCGATGCCGACTGACGACAAAGCCAAGAAAGACGATGCGAGCGCCGCCCCCGTCGGGGCGCTGGCCGGGTCCGCACTGGCTGCCTACAAGAGCGTCTTCAGCGTGGATCAACCGGCGTTCCGGATTCGCCTGGACCAGGCCGTCGAGTTGGCCATTTTCAACAGCCGGGAGTTCCAGGACCGCCGCGAAGACTTGTACCTCGCGGCGCTGCCGGTGTCGTTGGAACGCTACAGTTTCGCGGCGCAAGCGTTCGCCGCCGAGCAGATTATTCGGGAATCGACCGGACGGGATTTCCCCGGCGGCGCGAGCGAACAGTGGCGGTTGAGCACGAGTTCCGGGAGCGGCACCGGGTTCAACCGGACGTTCGCCACCGGCGGCACGCTCTTGGTCCGGCTGGCGAACCAGATCGTCGTCGATCTTTCGGGCGGTAAGCCCCAGACGAGCATTTCCAACCTCGGCTTGACGTTCATTCAACCGCTGTTGCGCGGGGGCGGGTTGGCCGCGACGTTGGAATCGCTCACGAACGTCGAACGTACCTTGCTGTACGCGATCCGGTCGTATGCCCGGTTCCGCAAAATCTTTTACTCCGCACTGGCGGGGACGGCGAACTACACCAACAACCCTTACGGCTTGCAAGGGTTGTCCGTGAACCTCGGTCGCGGGGTTGGGACCAACTTCACGGCCCAACAAACCGGATTTCTGCCCACGGTGTTACGCGGTGCGACCCTGGCCAACGAGCGGAAAAACGTCACGGCCCTCGAACAGTTTCTGCTGTTGTTCGAGAACTTGAAGGAAGGCGGCGGCGTCAACGAGTTGCAGGTCGTGCGGGTCGAACAGAACTTGTTACGGAGTCGCAACACGGTGCTAGTCAGCACGCGGCTCTATCTCGACAACATTGACTTCTTCAAGTTGCAACTCGGCGTGCCGACCACGATGCCGATTGAACTGGACGACGCCCCGCTGCGACCGATGCGCCAACAAGTGGGGAAGTTTGAAGAGGTGTACCAACAGCTCCGCGACATCGAAATTGCCGCCGGACAGTTTGTAGCCGGGGAACGAGCCGCGACGTTGCGGGAGCGGTGGAACAAGTTGTTGACGGACTCGCCGTTGACACGCGGGACGCCGTTCGCCCGAGACTTCCCGAAGTTTGCGGGCGAGTTGCGCCGGCAACTGGACGAACCACTGGCGAAGCAACTGCTGGCCCTTGCGGAAACACGCCGCAAGTTGCTCGACGCCAAGGCGGATCGGCAGCTCAAGAATAAGCCGGAGACGATTGAAACCTTCGTGGAACTCGACGCCGTCGAATCGGCGATCGACCGGATTCGGTTCGAGCAGGCGTTACGTCGGTACGAGTTGCAACCCTGGCTGCGGGTTGCGCCGGAACGCCAAGCGGCCGAACAGGCGAGTTGGTTCCGCAGCGTGTTTGAAGCGGGGATGTTGGTCGCCATTCAGCCGCGCAACCAACGACTGGATAAAATCCGCGACAATTGGCCGTTGCTCCCGCCGGTCGTGATCGACGGCGTGGACTTGGTTCAGGTTTCGCTGGATGAAGCGCAAGGTAAGGTTGCACAGACTGCGCTGGTGAACCGGCTTGACCTGATGAACGCACGGGCGCAAGTCGTGGACGCCTGGCGACAGATCGCCGTGCGGGCGAATGCCTTGCAAGGAACCTTCGATGTTCGCTATGATCTATTGTCCACAACACCGCGTGACGAAGCCGCCGGCTTGGCGTTCGCGGGAACTCGGACGCAACACACCGTGACGCTGCGGGTCGAACCACCGTTTGTCCGACGGGCCGAACGCAACCAATACCGGGCGGCGTTGATCGGGTACCAACGCCAACGGCGGAACCTGCAAGCCTTTGAAGATAACATCATTACGGACTCGCGGCAGGACCTGCGGGCGATCCGACAATTGGCCCAGACCTACGCTTTGCAGCAACGGGCCATAGAATTAGCGTATGCTCAAGTCGACAACGCCCGCGGGTCGTTCGTCGCACCGCCGGACCCGCAAGTTCGTGAATCTGCTGGAAATATCGCCGCCCTGACGCAACAATTGCTGGACGCCCAAAGTTCGTTGTTGCAAGCCCAGAATGATTTGTACACTACCTGGATCAACTACATCACGAGTCGGATGGAACTGTACCTCGATCTTGAGTTGCTTCCGCTAGATGCCCGAGGAATATGGACCGATGACTCCTCCCCACAATCCGACGAAGACCGCCGCCGAGACAGTGGACCTGTTCCCGGACCCACTGGGGGTGAGCGCGCGCCCGAGCCAAAACTCGTCCCTCCCGATCACGCTGGCGGCGGTCCAGGCCGCTAGCTCCCAGCCCTCGATCAACCTGGCCGTGCCAGCGAAAGTCGCCCCGCACAAGCGGTCGCGGCGGCGCTGGCTTCTGCCGGTAGTGGCATTGGGTGGGATCGGGGCGACCGCAGCGGCAGTGGCTCTGTTTCTGCCGGATGTCCGCACCGCAGTCACGGCGCCGTTCAGTGTGTTTTTCAGCACGAAACGCCCCGACCTCATCACGCACAAAGTTCGCCCCGAATACCTGCAAGTGTCCGTCGTCGAACGGGGCACGCTCGAATCGGCGGATAACAAAGATGTCGTTTGCCGCGTGAAAGCGGGGTCGAAGGGCACGTTCGCCAGCACCATTCGCTGGGTCATCGACGACGGCTCGTTCGTCACGAAGAATCAACTCTTGATGGAGTTAGATGACTCCGCACTCCAAGATCAATTCCGCGCCCAAAGCATCGTCGTCGAGAAGGCGAAGGCCGAATGGGTGAGCGGCGAGGAAGATCTCGTCATCACGCTGAAGCAAAATCAATCCGACATCGCCACGGCGGTGGCCACGCTGAAACTGGCCGAACTGGACTTCGACAAGTTTGTCGGTTACCGGATTGATGCCACGTTAGAACCCCTGGGTGCCGCCGTGGGTGCCGTGGGGATGCTGGTCGAGCGCGGCGAATTCCGCCAGAAGTACGACGACGTTTCGAGCCGCCTCAAACTCGCCGATTCGGACTTGGAAGCGTTCCGGGATCGGTCCGCATGGGCCGAACGGGCCGTCCGGCTGCGGTACATCACTCCGAGTCAGGCCAAAGTCGAACAGTCCAAGCTTGCCGGTGCGATGGACAATGTGGCGAAGTTGATGATGGAAAAGAACATCCTCGAAAACTTCCTCCGGCAGCGCGAATCCACCGACCTGCTGAGCAAGCTCGACGTGGCAAAACTGGGCACGGACCGGGTCCAACGCCAAGCGAACGCGAAAGAGATTCAGGCCGAATCGTCGCGGAAGACCAAGTACTCGGTGTACCACCAAGAGTTGGAAAAGATGAAGGACATTGAGGACCAAATCCACGAGTGCAAAGTCCACTCGCCGCAAGACGGCATGGTGGTGTACTACAAGGAATCCGGGAACCGATTTGGCAGCACCAGTGAAGGGATGATTCAACAGGGCGCCCAGGTCAAGGAAGGCCAAAAGCTCATGCGGATTCCCGACCTCCGCAAGATGCAAGTGAACACCAAGGTTCACGAGGCAATGGTCTCCCGGATTCGCGGCGACGACCGACAATCGACGGGGTTTCTCGAAGCGCTACGGGTTAGCCTCCTCACGTCACCGAACGCTTGGAACCGTCTCATGACGAATTCCGAAGTGACCTTGACGACCCTCCGGGAGCAGAACCGCGACAAAGAATATTTTCTCGCCAACCCCGGCCAGAAGGCCAAAATCCGCGTCGATGCGTTCCCCGATCGCCAACTCGAAGGCCACGTCCGAACCGTGGCTGCGGTCGCGTCGCAGGCCGATTTCTTTTCCAGCGACGTGAAGGTGTACCAGACGCTCGTGACGATCGACGAATCGGTTGAAGGACTCAAACCAGACATGAGCGCCGAAGTCACGATTCAGGTCGATCCGCCGAAGGAACCCGTTTTGTGTGTCCCGATTCAGTCCATCGTCGGCGGCGCCGAAATCGGGCCGAAGCGGAAAATCTACGTCCTCACTGCAGCCGGCGCGGAAGTCCGCGATGTCGTGTTGGGCCTCTTCAACGACAAGATGGTCGAAGTTCGAGAGGGCATCAACGAAGACGATCTGGTTGTCCTGAACCCCAAGGTGTTGTTGGGTGACAAAGCGAAAACCCGCGACGAAGCCGAAGGCGCCAAGCCACGAACCGGCGCCGGCGGCGGCGAAAAAGGCAAGGGCGGCAAAGCCGGTGGCAAAGCGGGCGGCCCACCCGGTGGCGTTGGCGGCGGCGGCGGCAAGATGAACGGTGCTGCCCCCGCGAAGTAAGATTGACCAACCCCGCCCATTCAACGATTCCTAACGGTGACCGCCCATGTCTGCAATCGTAGAAGTTCACGACCTGATTAAGAACTACTACATGGGCGACGTGACCGTGAACGTCCTCCGGGGGTTGAACTTGTCGTTCGACGAGGGAGATTTCATCGCCCTCATGGGGCCGTCGGGGTCGGGGAAATCGACCCTGATGAACATCCTCGGGTGCCTCGATCGACCGACTTCCGGGAAGTACATCTTGCGTGAGCAAGACGTGTCCACGATGACCGACGATCAACTGTCCGAGGTTCGCTGCACGTACCTCGGGTTCATCTTCCAAGCCTACAATTTGCTTCCCCAGTACACGGTGACGGAGAACATCGAACTGCCGCTGGTCTACCAAGGGATCAAACTGGACGAGGAGACCAATGCCCGGTGCGTCGCCCTCGCGGAGATGGTCGGCCTGGGCGATCGGCTCGACCACCGGCCGTTACAATTATCCGGTGGCCAACAGCAACGGGTGGCAATTGCCCGCTCCCTGGTGAACAACCCACAACTGATCCTCGCCGACGAACCGACCGGGAACCTCGATAGTCGGACCAGCGATGAAATCATGGTGATGCTGGCCGAGTTGAACAAAACTGGCAAAACCATCATCATGGTGACGCACGAAAACGACATCGCCGCCTGGGCACGCCGCGTGGTGCGACTGCGTGACGGCCGCGTCGAATCCGACGAGCGGAACGACCGCAAACTGAACGTCGAACTGGCCCACGCCCATTAGTGCCAGTTCGGTATCATTATGGCAGTTTTTGTTAGCCCGACGCGCCAGCGAGGGGTCTGCCGGAACGAACTTCCCGCCGTGCTAACTTTGTTTCGTGTAACGGTTCGGGGTGGGACCGTCCCGACAGAACCCCTCGCTGACGCGTCGGGCTAACCCGAACGCAACATTGAAACTATAATTGCTCTAGCCCTTACTCTCCCCGATCGAGTGATTCATGCCGACCGAATCGCCACTCCAAGCACTCTTTTCAAACCCCATCGTTTGGGGCGTGATTCTCGTTGTCATGACCAGTCTGGGCCTCGTCACGTGGCTGCTCGGGCGGCTCGTTGTCGGGAGTTTGAATAGCACGAAGTTTGGTCGCACGGTGTTGCTCGCGGTCCGCAGCCTGTGGCTGCACAAGTTGCGGGCGTCGCTGTCGGTCCTCGGCATCGTGATCGGGACCAGTGCCGTGATTGCTCTGATGGCGTTCGGCAAAGGCTCCATGCAAGACGCGCTCAACGACATCAAACGCCAAGGCGCCACGAACATCATCGTGCGCAGCGTGAAGCCGACCGACGACTCGGCGACCAGCGGGCGGTCAATGGTTGCCGCTTACGGGTTGAAGTTCAGTGACCTGGAACGCATTGCCACCTTCAACGATTCCCTCGTGCGAATCGTCCCGATGCGCGTGTTCCCGTCGGAAATCCGCTACCTCGACCGCTTGGACTCCAAAGGGCGACTCGTCGCCACGGTGCCGGATTACCAGATCGTCAACCAGATTGCACTGGCCAGCGGTCGATTCTTAACCGACGAGGACGAACACAACTTGACGAACAATTGCGTGCTAGGCGCGGCGGTGGCAGACAAGTTGTTTCCGTTTGAAGACCCGCTCGGCAAAACCGTTCTGATTCGCCAACACCGCTTCCTCATCGTGGGTGTTTCCAGTGACCGGATGCCGACGGGGGGCACGGGCGGCAGTCAGGCTGCCGAGGATTACAACCACGACGTGTACATCCCGTTCAGCACGTGCCGGGCGCGGATCGGGGAAACGGTGTTCATTCGCACGTCGGGTTCCCGGAGCGGTGAGAAGGTCCAAGTCAGCCAAGTGACGATTACCGTCGATGCGGATTTCGACTCCAGCGAAGGCCGCATGAAGGTGAAGGCCCTCGGCGATTCGATCAAGGACATGCTCAAAGAAGACCACCAACGAGAAGACTGGGCCGTCACGGTGCCACTCGATCGCCTCGAAGAAGCCGAACGGGCGCAGGATCGGTTCACGAGTTTGTTGGTCCTGATTGCGTCGATTTCACTCGTGGTCGGCGGGATCGGGATCATGAACATCATGCTCGCCACTGTGACCGAACGAACCCGTGAGATCGGGATTCGTCGGGCACTCGGTGCGAAGCGGAAGGACATCATCACGCAGTTCCTGGTCGAAGCCGTCGTGCAAACCACGGTCGGTGGACTGTCGGGCGTGTTTCTGGGCTTGTCGATGGTCTTCGGCGCGCCACCCCTGTGGCGGTGGCTCAGCGGCGGCAATTTACCCGCACTCGTCAGTTGGTGGTCGATTCTATTGTCACTGGCCGTGTCCATTCTGGTGGGCGTGATCTTCGGCCTCTACCCCGCGTGGCGAGCCGCCCGGCTCGACCCGATCGAAGCACTACGTCACGATTAACGGCTGTTTGAGGAGGGCGAATCATGATTGTTCCTTTGCTAACTGAACCACCCGCTGCGATCGACTACCCCGACGACGACGGCAAACCTATGTCCGATAACACGCTACAATTCCAGTGGATTGTGACGCTTCAGGGCGGACTCGATGACCTGTTTCGGGACAACCCGGACGTGTTCGTCGGGGGGAACTTGTTGTGGTACGCGGTCGAAGGCAAGAACAAAGTTCGCACCGCCCCGGACGCAATGGTCGTGTTCGGTCGGCCCAAAGGCTACCGGGGCAGCTACCGCCAATGGGTTGAAAACGGCGTCGGGCCGCAAGTCGTGTTTGAAGTGTTGTCGCCAGGAAATCGACCCGCTGGCATGGCCAAGAAGCTGCTCTTCTACGAAAAGTTCGGCGTGGAAGAATACTACATCTATGACCCGGACAACGTCCGGATGTCAGGTTATAGTCGGGACCGTGCCGGGAAGTTCACCGCCATCCCTGACCTCAACGGCTACGTCAGCCCGCGACTGGGCATTCGCTTCGACATGAGCGGCGAGGAACTCGTCGTCGTGCGCCCCGATGGTCGGTGCTTCATGACGTACCTCGAACAGTCCCAACGGGCTACCCATGAAGCGGAGCGTGCTACGCAAGAAGCGCAACGGGCAACGCAAGAAGTTCAACGGGCGGAGCGTGCTGAAAAGGAACTGGTGACGTTGCGGGCGAAACTGCGGGACGCCGGGATCAACTTGGAATAGGGTCAGCAACCAACCCAGGGATGGCGACGATGCGTCGCCATCCCTGGGCATTCATACACGTCGGCGTTTTCCCATCGCTTTTGTGGCCGTTGATTCACTATGCTATTCCCACATGGCGTTCGCCGTCTCTCCTTGGTTCCTGGTGGGTTCAACATGTCTCGCATTGTGCGTTGGGTCGGTTGTCTTAGCGTTTTCGCGGTGATCGTGGGGTGGTTCACGATCCAATCGAACGAACCGCGTGCTGCGGAACCGAAGTCGCGTGTTGCGTGGACGACTTCCAAAGTCGTCGGGTCGCCGGAACCGCCGCCGGGCTTTAAGATTGTCAACCCGTTCCCGAACGTGCTGCTGAAAAACCCGTTGCTCATCACGCACATGCCGGGCACCAACCGGATGGTGGTCGCGGAACAAGCGGGCAAGATCCACACGTTTCCGAACACCCCGGATGCGAAGCCGGAATTGTTTTTCGACCCCGCCGACCTCAAGACCATCAAAAGCACGCCGAACGCGACCGGGTTTGAGGCCACCTACGGCTTGGTGTTTCACCCCAAGTTCGTGGATAACCGCACCTGCTTCGTTTGCTACACGGTGAAGGGGAAGGGCAGCAACCTGCCGGACGGGTCGCGGGTTTCGCGGTTCAAAGTGTCGGACACCAACCCGCCGAAGATCGACGTGGCCAGCGAAGAGATCGTGTTGACCTACCTGCAAGGCGGGCACAACGGCGGTGACTTGCACTTCGGTAACGACGGGTACTTGTACATCTCGACTGGCGATTCTGAATCACCCAACCCGCCGGACGCGCGAAAAACGGGCCAGGACATCACCGACCTGATGTCGTCGATTCTGCGGATCGACGTGGACAAGAAAGCGGTCGGCAAGAACTACGCGATCCCGAAGGACAACCCGTTCATCGGGTTGAAAATCGGCGACAAGGAAGCCCGCCCGGAAGTGTGGGCGTATGGCTTCCGCAACCCGTGGCGAATGAGCTTTGACCGCAAGACCGGCGACTTGTGGGTCGGCGATGTCGGCTGGGAATTGTGGGAGATGGTCCACAAAGTCGTGGTGGGCGGCAACTACGGGTGGAGCATCGTCGAAGGCCGTCAGCCGGTGAACGTCGATTTCAAACCGGGTCCGACGCCGATTCTACCACCCGTGATCGAAATCCCCCACACCGCCGGGGGCAGCGTGACGGGTGGCTATATCTATCGTGGCAAGAAACTACCGGAGTTGTACGGGCAGTACGTGTTTGGTGACTGGCTGTCCCGGCGGCTGTGGTCCGCGAAAATCAACGGCACAGAGTTGCAAACCCTCACCGAAATCACCAAGCCAACGGTGCGCGTGGTCGCGTTCGGGGAGGATCACGACAACGAACTGTACTTCCTGGACTACGACGCCGGGACGGTTCACACGCTTGTCAAAAACGATACGGCTGCATCCGACACCGCGAAGTTTCCGAAGACGCTTTCCACGTCGGGACTGTTCGCCGATGTCAAGAGTCACCAAGTTGCCACCGGGATTTACCCGTTTGAAGTCACCGCGCACCAATGGCAAGACCACGCCACGGCGGAGTATTTCGTGGCGATGCCGGGCAGCAGTCTGGCGACCGATTACGAAGGGAAAAAAACACCGTCGGGCGATGTCGGCTGGCGGCCGTTCCGGATTAACGTGCCGAACCAGACGGTGTTGGTGAAGACGATCTCCCTTGAAATGGAGCAAGGGAATCCGAAGTCGCGCAAGCGGCTCGAAACGCAACTGTTGCACTTCGACGGCGAGAACTTCAACGCCTACAGTTACGCCTGGCGCGACGACCAAACCGACGCCGATCTCGTCCCTGCCGAGGGTGCCGAGAAGACGTTTACCGTGCAAGACCCCATGTACACCAAGGGGAAACGTGAACAAACTTGGACCTACAACAGCCGCACGCAGTGCTTGACGTGCCACAACATGTGGGCCGAAAACATGCTGGCGTTCAACCTCGAACAACTCAACCGGACCGTGGAAACGCCGCTCGGGGCGAAGAACCAACTCGAATGGCTCGGGGAAATCGGCCTGCTCAACCGCGTCGGCAAGGACAACAAGCCGAAGGCCAACTTCACGACCGAGCAAGCCAAGAAAGAACCGAACTTGACCGACCCGCACGACAAGACGGCCAAGCTCGAAGACCGGGCCAAGTCGTACTTGCACGCGAACTGTGGGCACTGCCATCGGTTCGGCGGCGGCGGGGCGGTCGATTTTGAACTGCACGCCTTCAGCGACTTCAAGAGTCCAAAACTGATCGACGCCAAGCCGACTCGCGGCACCTTCGACTTGCCCGATGCCAAGTTGATTGCGTCTGGCGACCCGTGCCGGAGTGCGATTTTTTATCGCATGTCCAAGTTCGGCAACGGCCGGATGCCCCACCTTGGTTCCGAACTGCCGGACGATGCGGGCATGACCCTGGTCCGCGAATGGATTCAGAAAATGCCGAGCACGACACCGAGCACAACTGTCGATTTCGACATTGCCAAGCTCACGCCAGCGGAGATTGCAACCCGCCTGGGTGCGGCTTCGACAGCACTCGATGTCGCCTACAACCTCGGCTGCCCGAAGTGTGCCCCGGAGGCGCGGGACCGGGTGCTGACCATTGCGGCCAAGTTGCCGTCCGGGCACGTGCGCGATTTGTTTGAAGGCTACCTGCCCAGTGAAGGGAAGGAACGCAAGCTCGGCAGCAACCCCCGACCGCGTGCGATTCTGTCGATGGCCGGCGACGCAGTGCGTGGCAAGGAACTTTATGTTGCCGTGAAATCGCAGTGCGTCAACTGCCACAAGCTCGACGGCCAAGGGCTAGAAGTCGGGCCGGAGTTGACCGCGATTGCCAAGCAGCGGACGCGCGAACACCTGCTCGAAAGCCTGCTCGAACCGTCGCGGAAAGTAGAGCCGAAGTACCAGTCCTACTTGCTGAAGACCGCCGATGGCCGTGCCTTCACCGGCCTACTGATCCGAAAAGATGCGAAGGAGATTGTGCTTCGGGACGCCCAGAACAAAGAAGTCCGTGTCGAAGCCGACAACGTCGAACTGTTCCAACCGGCCCGCGAATCGTTGATGCCCGCCGGGTTGCTAGCGGACTTCACGTTGCAACAAGCGGCGGACTTACTCGAATTCCTGAGCAGCCGCAAATGATTCGCCCCGCCACGCCGGATGATGTCCCGACGATCGCCGCTCTCATTCGCGCCTTGGCCGAGTACGAGCGGCTTTCGGATCAAGTCGTGCTTGACGAAACCCTGTTGCGCGAACACCTCTTCGGGGTCCGCCCTTATGCCGAAACCCTCATCGCTGAGGA
Organism: Fimbriiglobus sp.; assembly: GCA_043785105.1. Taxonomy (GTDB): domain Bacteria; phylum Planctomycetota; class Planctomycetia; order Gemmatales; family Gemmataceae; genus Fimbriiglobus. The sequence continues at coordinate 7,612 of JAYVXO010000265.1, read as the reverse complement.
AGGCGGACAGGCGGTCGGGTTCGCGCTGTTCTTCCACAACTATTCGACATTCCTGACCAAGCCAGGCATCTACCTCGAAGACCTGTTCGTGCTGCCGGAGTATCGCGGCAAAGGGCTTGGCAAGGCGCTACTGTTCGCGCTCGCCAAGCTCGCCCTCGAACGCGGGTGCGGGCGGCTGGAGTGGGCGGTGTTGGATTGGAACGAACCGGCGATCCGGTTCTACGAATCGCTGGGCGCGGAGTTGAAGAAAGAGTGGATCATCAACCGCGTGACCGGCGACGCGCTGCAGGAACTGGCGGCGCGAAGTTGAGTCAAATGGGTTACTGGCGAACGATTTGTCTTGGTTTTCGGCCCTGAAGGGGACGTGCTGTCAGCCCAGGGCCATGCCCTGGGAACCGCCAGCCGCCGTCGGGATTGAACCGCCGAGACAGGTCCGATAACCTTATCTCTGCCCGGTCCCCAGGGCATGGCCCTGGGCTGACAGAACGTCCCTTTCAGGGCCGAATACCCATAGTAGTGATGAGCCAAAAAAATTTGCCAGGCTTCTAACGAGTGACCACGATGCGAATTCGATTGATGATGGCGTTGTTACTCGCGCTGACCGCCACGACGGTGTTCGCGGCGGACCCGTTCCCCCATGCGTTTCTGGCGACCGGCGGGGAAACCTTCATCACGAATGAAGCCGGCAAGACCGTCTGGACCTATCCGCACGCCACCCGCGACGGTTGGGTGCTGGACAATGGCAACGTCCTGTTGGCCCTCTCGAAGAGTAAGACCTACCCACACGGCGCCGTGGCGGAGGTTGACCGGCAGGGCAAAACCGTCTTCCAATTCCTGGGCACGCAATCCGAAGTGAACACGGTACAGCCGCTGGAAAATGGGGTCGTGCTGTTGACCGAAGCCGGTGACAAACCCCGGTTGCTCGAAGTTAACCGCGACGGCAAAATCCTGGTCGAATTGGCCCTTCAAGCCCAGACGAAAGACCATCATTTGCAAACCCGCATGAGCCGGAAGTTGGCGAACGGCAATTACCTCGTACCGCAACTGCTCGATCGCGTTGTGAGAGAATACGACCCGAAGGGCAAAATCGTCTGGGAGGCCAAGACCCCGCACATGCCGTTCACCGCGATCCGGTTGCCGAACGGGAACACGCTGATCGGTTGCACGCTGGGTGACTTGGTGATTGAAGTGGACGACAAAGCAAAAGAAGTGTGGCGGGTCACGAACGACGACTTACCCGGCAAGCCGATCAACGATGCGTGTGGCGTCCAACGCCTCCCCAACGGCAACACCGTCATCACCAGCCACCACGCCACCGCCCAACAAGTGAAACTCACCGAAGTGACGCGGGAAAAGAAGGTGGTCGCAACCTACCGCGACTCACGCAAAAGCGGCATCCACCACTTTCAAATCCTCGACGCCGACGGCAAACCGCTGACGGTCCAGTTGCGGTAACTGCAGGTTGACACAAGAAATGCTCGGGTGTCCCAGTCGTATTTCTAGGACAGCATCTACCCGGATTTTGTTGCGCAGGGACCGGGTCAATCCAACGCAATACCACAGCGAGTACCCCTGTGATGGCACTGCGCATTGTGTTGCGCCAAGTGCTGCGACCCCTGCCGGGGTCGTTGAGAATGGGGTGATCGGTTCCTGGGGTGTCGCTCCGCTCAACCCCAGGCTAATGGCTGCAATCCCTTCGGGATTAAAACAACCAGGGGCATCCCGTTTGGACAGCGTCGCCCCGAGGCATCCCGGTAGGGATGCCAGCGATTAGTCAGGGGTTGAGCGGAGCGACACCCCAGGGTGCCTTTCAGTTTCAGTGTTGCGTCCCGGTTAGCCCGACGCGCCAGCGAGGGGTCTGCCGAAGCGACTCCACGCCGAACCAACATTGTTCGGCATGACGGACCTGGGCGGGACCGTCCCGACCAGACCCCTCGCTGGCGCGTCGGGCTAACAAAGACCGCCAGAATGATGTCGAAAATGCTCTAGCCTGGGGTTGATCGCCGCGACACTCCAGGCGCTTCCGGCACAACCAACGTCCCGTCGTGTAACGCCGATGCGACCAGCACGCCTGCGGCGCCCGCGTCCTCCAGCCGATGAATGTCGTCCCAGCTTCGGATGCCGCCGCCGACGTAAACCTCGTCGCCGATCGAACTAAACCGTCCGCACACGCTACGGACTAGTTTGGTACTCAACGAACCACACTGTTCGCCGACTTTAGCGAGATCGAGCAGTATGATCGCGCACGCCCCGACGTGCATAGCGAATGCCTCCGCGACATCAGCCGTGAAGGAATCATCGGTTAAACCGAGATCGCGGGAAACAGCGACATGCCCAAGCCAACGGCCATCACGGTGATCGACCGAAACGACGCCGGTGCCCATGTGTGCTCGCATGTACTCTGTTACCGTCTCGAACGACTCTGTGGTTTCCGTAGCGAGGATCGGGTGTAGATTGCTGCGGTACTCCGTCCCGTAAACCCAACCCAACCACGGAATGCGTTTTTGCAGCCTGACCATCGGGATTTTTCGCACATCATCCGGGGTGCGGATGCCGCGGTCGTACAGGATTCGGGTTTTGGGAAACGCATCGGCCAGTGTCGCCGCGAGTTCGCTGTGATGATCGGGGTTGAGGATCGCATCCAAGTCGGCCACGTAGAGTTCTTGCGAGCCGGTCACGTCGAGAAGCCGTTTCGCAACTTCAATCGGGTCGGTACTCGTCGTCAATCGGCTCTGAATCGGGCGGTACTCGGCGCGGCGTCCGCCGACGGCGCGGACCACGACACCGCCCATCACGTCGAGAACCGGGATGATCTTCATCTCTCCGCGCACTCCGTGTGCCAAAGTCGAGGAAAATCTCGGAATGATTCCGAGAAGCCTTTGACGATATTCGGCACGGCCGCTAAACTGATAAGCTTCCGCCCCAGAAACCGTGTCGTGGGCGTATTTTAGTCGTTGCAGTCTCTCGTGGCCGCGCAATTCGCGCCGGTCGTGGGAAAAGGAGTATGTGTGGCTCTCGTCGATGTTAAAGACCTTCTCGATGCCGGCGTTCACTATGGTCACCGTGCCAGCCGCTGGAATCCCAAGATGCGGCCGTATATTTACGGCAAGCGTAACCTCATTCACATCATTGACTTGCGCGAAACCGTTCGCGGCCTGTTGCGATCGTATCGGTACCTCACTCAAGTGGTGTCGCGCGGCCAGTTGGTTCTCTTCGTCGGGACCAAGCGTCAAGCGAAAGAAATTATCGAGCGCGAATCCTGCCGGTGCGGAATGCCTTACGTCTCCGAACGATGGCTGGGTGGAACGCTCACGAACTTCAAAACCATTCGCGCCCGGCTCAACCGCCTGCGGGAGTTGGAGTCGAAGTGGCTCGCGGAAGGGGAAAACCCGGCCCGCCACGACATGCAAGCGTACATTCAATCCATGACGACCGACGCCGGTAAGCTCGACCTGACCAAGGCGCCGGAAACCGCTGCGATCCGCTTCGTGAAATCGAAGAAGGAAGTGTCCGCGTTGAACCGCGAGTTGCTCAAAATTCGCCGCAACTTGCAGGGCATCCGGGACATGAACCGCCTGCCGGACGCACTCGTCATCGTCGATCCGAAGCGCGAACACATTGCGATCAAAGAAGCCCGTCGAATGGGCGTCACGACCGTTGCCCTCATCGACACGGACAGCGATCCGGACCCCGTTGACTTGCCAATTCCGGGCAACGACGACAGCATTCGCTCCATTGAAGTGATTTTGGCGAAGCTGGCCGAAGCGGTTCTCGAAGGCGTGGCCTCATTGCCGCCCGAGCAGAAGTCGCAGATCAAGCCCCGGACGCCGCCCGCGAGCAACCGCTTGCCGTCGGTTCACATGAACGCAGTTCCGACGCCACCTGCAGCCGCAGCCGATGGCCCGACGGAGGCTTCCGTGTCGAACCCACCGGCCGCGCCGGCTGTCGCTCCTTAGGCAAGTTTCCCCAATCCGATAACGGGTTTCCCGTCCGCCGTGATTGGGGGGTGGTTGGGAAATCGCTAGAAAAGTTAGCACGACACTGGAAACTCTGGAGACGAGATGAGTACGATTTCTGCCGCTGCGGTGAACGAACTGCGCAAGAAAACCGACCTGCCGTTGATGGACTGCAAGTCGGCGTTGACCGAAGCCGCTGGCGACATGGAGAAGGCGATCGAAATCCTTCGGCTGCGCAATGCCAAAGTTGGCATCAAGCGCGAAGGCAACGAGACCGCCGAAGGCCGCATTGGGATTTTCGTTGATAACGCCGCTGCCGTCGGTGGCATCGTCGAGATGCGTTGTGAATCCGCGCCGTCCGCGAAGAGCGATCATTACATCGCCTTGGCGGCGGCCATTGCCAAGCACGTGGCCCACCACGATGCTGCCGATGTCCCGGCGTTGTTGGCCCAGCCGTTCGGCAAAGGCACCGTGAAGGAACGGGTTGACGAAGTCGTCGGCCTGATCCGCGAAAAGATGATTGTCCAACGCTTCGCCCGGCTCACGGGTGGGGTGTTCGGGCAGTACATTCATCACGACGGCACGGTCGGTGTGTTACTTCAATGCACTGGCACCGGCGGCAACGATGAGGCACTGCGAGACATTTGCGCCCACATCGCGGCCCTCAACCCGCAGTTTGTGAACTCGACGGAAATTCCGGCTGAGACCATCGCCAAGGAGAAAGACTTGGCGATGAAGATGATTCTGGAAGACCCGAAGAACACGGGCAAGCCTGCGAACATCATCGAGAAGATCGCTGAAGGTAAGCTCAAAACCTGGATGGCCGAAATCGTTCTGACCGAGCAACCAATGGCGAACGCCATGAAGTACCCCGGTCAAACGGTCGGCCAAGTTCTGCAAAAGATGGGGCTGAAAGCGTCGAAGTTCATCCGTTTCAAGGTGGGCGCGACTGCCGTATAACTCAACCGGAACCCACGACACTTCGTCGCGGGTTCCTTTCCCTAATCACCGTTAGACTTCATTCATTCCGAGGGACCGATGCCGCATACCAAGAGCGCGTGGAAACGCCTCCGATCGTCCGAAAAACGGCGCCGCCGTAACCGGACCACTGCCAAACTCATCAAGCTGCAAACCCGCAAGGTCTCCGACGCGATCACCGCCGGGGACGCGACCGTCGCCGTTACCGAAGCGAAAATGGCCGCCAAGAAGCTGGACAAGGCCGCGTCCCGTGGCGTCATCCACAAGAACAAAGCCGCCCGCCTCAAGTCGAGCATGGCCCGCAAGATCAACGTCATCAAAGCCAAACCCGCCGCCGCGAAGTAACACCTCGCCCCAGCAACGACCCCGCAACGCCTCTCGTGGCTATCCCCGAGGGGCGTTTTCGTTTGCGGGGGGATGTACTTAAAGCGCGATAGCATCCACGTGCTTCGACCGCGTTGAGGCGTTACCTCGGCCCGATCCGACATTGAGCGACCCCGACGCCGTGATTGAGGAACCCCTGCATGTGCAAGGGTGATCCCTTTTCTTAGCCCTGTTACTTCCGAAAATACTCGACTGCGTTGCGGAACATCGGGAGGCCGTCGCCTTCTTGCTTCAAGCCTTCGCGGGTCCAGCGGGGGTGTTGGGTGGGGAGGATGTGGCGTTCGGGGTGGGGCATCAGGCCGAGGACGCGACCCGTCGGGTCGCAGATGCCGGCGATGTCGTCTTGGGAACCGTTGGGATTGTGCGGAAAGCCGCCCGGTTTGCCACTCGGGTCGGTGTAACGCAACACGATTTGCTCGGCTTGGTCGAGTCCCTTCAAAATCCACTCTTTGCGACAAACAAAGTTCCCCTCGCCGTGTGCGATCGGAACGTACATGCGGGTGATGCCTTTTAAGAACGGGCATTTGTTGGGCGTCACGGCGAGGTGAACCCAGCGGTCTTCAAACCGCCCGTGGGTGTTGTGGGCGAGGGTCATCATCGGGCCATCTTCGTCCGGCGGTAGCAATAAACCCGCTTTCACCAAGGCTTGGAAGCCGTTACAGATGCCGAGGATCAACTTCCCCCGTGCCCGGAACTCGCGCAGGGCATCGGCGAGGAAGTGCTGCATCTGGGTGGCGAGAATTTTCCCCGCCGCAACATCGTCCCCGTAACTGAAGCCGCCCGGCAGCACCAAGATTTGCGACTGTTTGAGTAAGTCCGGTGTCGCACGCAGTTCGTTGATATGCACGAGTTGAACAACCGCGCCCGCTTGTTGAAAGGCGAACACCGCTTCGCCGTCGCAATTGGTGCCAGGGGCACGCAAGATTAGAACGTTCGGTGTGGGCATGGCGAAAATCCTGCGAAGATGAGTATTTATGCTTGACGGAGACTGAGGAATCACGCAATCTTGTCTTAGGTCGAGTTCAGTCCCGAACCAGGGGAACGCCCTGAATTCCTAGTCGTACCGGCCACTTTGCAAAAGCCCCCGATCGGGGGTCAGGACTTTTTTTCCCCTGGATGACCAAAAACCCGTTGACAGTCCGGCTAGGCCTGCTAATTTAAGGGTGTCGCTGTGACCCAGCGGCAAAGGAATGACGGAAAGAATAGAACCGGCGAAAGCTGGTAATTGACTGAAGTCACTCAAGTTTGTTCTTTGACAAGTTGTGTAGACAATAAGCCAAGCCAAGAGCGGGTGTAGCCGGATTCGGTTAGACCTGTTCTTGAAGGGTGCGAAAGCACTATTGAGAGAATGATGTCTTACCGAATGACGGCAGATTGAACCTCGAAAAAGACTTGCGAAAGCAAGTTTTAATACACTTTTGAAGGGTTTGATTCTGGCTCAGAACGAACGTTGGCGGCGTGGATTAGGCATGCAAGTCGAGGGAATGCCCGCAAGGGTGGAACCGGCGTAAGGGGCAGTAAGGCATGGATAACTTACCCTGGGATTTGGCATAGCCCGTAGAAATACGGGGTAATTCCAAGCGATGTGGATGGGGGGCCTCCCCTGACCACCAAAGGTCCGCTGTCCTGGGAGAGGTCCATGTGATATTAGCTAGTTGGTGAGGTAACGGCTCACCAAGGCGAAGATGTCTAGCGGGTGTGAGAGCACGACCCGCGCCACTGGCACTGAGACACTGGCCAGACACCTACGGGTGGCTGCAGTCGAGAATCTTCGGCAATGAGCGCAAGCTTGACCGAGCGACGCCGCGTGGATGATGAAGGCCTTCGGGTTGTAAAATCCTGTCGCGGGGGAGAAAAGAGCAATCTTGATCTATCCCTGGAGGAAGGACGGGCTAAGTTCGTGCCAGCAGCCGCGGTAAGACGAACCGTGCGAACGTTATTCGGAATCACTGGGCTTAAAGGGCGCGTAGGCGGGCCACCAAGTCCGGGGTGAAATCCTCCCGCTCAACGGGAGAACTGCCTCGGATACTGGCGGCCTCGAGGGGGGTAGGGGCGTGCGGAACTGTGGGTGGAGCGGTGAAATGCGTTGATATCCACAGGAACTCCGGTGGCGAAGGCGGCACGCTGGACCCCATCTGACGCTGAGGCGCGAAAGCCAGGGGAGCGAACGGGATTAGATACCCCGGTAGTCCTGGCCCTAAACGTTGGGAACTAGGTAGTAGGCCTGACATGGGCTTACTGCCGGAGCAAAAGTGCTAAGTTCCCCGCCTGGGGAGTATGGTCGCAAGGCTGAA